>JALOBP010000151.1 GCA_023228295.1 Methanoregula sp. | reverse complement strand
GGAAGCGTTCCGGAGGTCGGGGGTTATTGCAGTTCATACCCTCACGGGTGCATTTCTCGCGGCACGGATGCTTGCCCACCCGAAAGGCTATCCGAGGGGGAAACGGGCAGTCGTTATCACCAATGCCGGGGGTTTCTCGGTTCTGTCATCCGATTATGCTGAACGCTATGGTGTGGAGATCATTGATCTCCCGCAGGATGTCATCGAGGAACTCAATGGATTTTTACCGGAGTTCTGGAACAAAGGCAACCCCATCGATCTTCTTGGGGATGCAAACGAGAAACGGTTTGAGAAGACATTTGAAGTCCTTGCACGCAACGCGGATCTCTGGGACATGGCCTTCATCATTGGTTTCCCCAACCTTGTCCTGACCTCAGATCACCTGGCAAAGAAGATCCTGAAATTTTCCGAGATGACCGAGAACAGGATCCTTGTCACCCTGCTTGGCGGGGATTCCATGGCGGCCGGCCGTGAACTTTTAAAGGAACAGAATATTCCCAGTTTTGAAGAACTCGACTTCACGTTCCGGGTCATGGGACGTGTGCTCTGGCAGAAGTACCGGGTAAAGGCACCGGGTCTTCTGTAACACCTTTTTTCCTCCAGTCACGAAAAGAATGACCGCCTTTTTTTTAATTATCAAAAAAGGAAAAAGCGCTTTCGCACAAGGGATTGTCGCGGGAGTAACGGGATTCCAAGCATGGAAGCACGGACCCGGAAGGGGTTCAATAACCTTGTAATGGGAAAATGGCTGTCAGTATTTTTGAAGCGGGCAAGATAAACGAAAAATTCCTGCTCTTGTATTGCCCGAACCGCCGCGGGGGCGCCCCAGCTTTGGACAAAGGTGTTCAACGTAAAGGTGTTTTGGAGGCGAAATAGCCCCCATTAACCTGTTTACCGGAATCAGAATTTGTGCCGGAGATCAGGAAAAAGCCAAAAAAATTAATCGTACTGGCGCCAGGTATGGCTGCATTCAGTACACCGGAAGAACCGGACTTCGCTCTCATCAGCCGCCCGAAGCTGGCGAAGCCACCAGAAGGCAAGGTTGTTCTCGCACTTGGGGCACCGGATCTGGATAGTTGGCATGGTGTTAATTTTTTCATCCTCATCATCCACGATCATGATCTCTTTTTCCTTGCGCAGCTTCTTGGTCTTCATCTTGTCATCAGCATCAATATTCCGGATATACCCGCACTTCCGGCATTTGAGCTGACCCCCGGATGAGATCATCATCGTCTTACATTCAGGACAGAACATCGGTATATTATTGCGTGATAATAGGAGATTAACTCTCGGATCAAAACCATATTGCTGTGCGGTTCAACCAGCCACGGTTTTTGCCGTTGGTTTCCGTATTTTTCCGAAAAATGCGAGAGAATCCTTTTTTTGTTATCGGGTGGATAATTCTATAATGATCGAGTATCTGGTGCTGATCTCCTTTATTGGTTTTTTAGCATTCCTCCTGCCCGGTCGCCACAGGAAATATGCAGCCATTGTTGGCTGGGCGGCAATCATTCTCTTCCTCTTTGCCGAACTGCCTTATTATTTCAGCCAGAACAATTTCCTGTATCCGCTGATGGCAGTCCTGTCACTTCCATTCCTGGTCATCACCGCACAGCACCTGCTGGATGAGGACGAGCGGGTCATCCATCTCTCCCGGGCCGCTGCGGTTGCATTCCTCATTTACGCCCCCTTCGGATTCGACCAGATACCGCTTTTTGCCGATCTGGGAAACGCACTTATCGCCCTTGTCGTCAACCAGGTGGTCTGGATTCTCAATCTCCTCAATTTTCCGGTCACGCTGGATGCATGGAATATCATCATGCATAACAGCTTCCGGGTCGAGATCATCCTTGGCTGTACCGGTATCCAGAGCATTGCCATCATGCTTGGTGTTGCCGCCGCAGTCCCCACCACGCTGCGCCAGAAGATCCTGGCGTTCCTCTTAATCGCCCCGACGATCTATATTCTCAACCTGTTACGGAACGTCTTTGTCATTATGGCCTATACCGAACAATCGTTCCCGTACTGGCCCGAGATTGCCAGTAACGGGGAATATGGATACGAGAGTTTTTTCTGGGCGCATAATGTCATCGCAGAACTGCTCGCCCTCGTCTGCCTCGTCCTCATTGCATACGGTCTCTTCATCATCATCCCGCGGCTCGGTACCTTTGCCGATGATCTCTACCAGCTCTATTATGGTGAGGTCATGCGGGCGCTTGGTAAAGAGAAATAATCTTTCAGATAACCGGATCGTTTGTACAGATTCGGAATAATTCCTGATGTATGAATATACCCGGGCCTGCCCGCAAATGCCGGATATTTCACCCGCGCACAGGCACGATGTCATTTTCTTGCGGCCCGGTTCCTCTGCCAACGACCCGAGAGAGGGACACTCCGGTTCTGTTATGAAAGCGTCCGGTAAAGGTACACGATCCGCTGGATGGCCGACAGGTTCGTGCAGACCGCGATAATGATGACCGACGCCCAGATGAAACCGGTAACCCCGCCAAGAATGAGGATAAGGAACGTCTCCGGCCTCCCGAAGAACCCGACACCCTCGAGCGGGTCATCGATCTTCCCCTCCACTTTCTCGCGATACCCGATCTCTGCATACACGACCGGCTTGATGAACGTGTTCATCAGCGATCCGATGATGGCAAAGGCGACAATCCCAAAGTCGGTGCCCGGGGGGACCGCATAATACTGGCTGATAATTGCGATTCCCGAAAGGCCGATCCCGAGAATGACCAGGGCGTCCACGTACTTGTCCACAATCCAGTCAAAGACGGCCCCAAAATCCGTATGGGCTCCGGTCTTGCGGGCAACGCTGCCATCGATGAGATCAAAGATTGCCGATATGAGCAGCGCAACGGATCCCAGCAGGAACTCGCGCTGTATGAAAAGGACAGCGCAGGCAATGCCGGCACAAAGTGCGAGAAGGGAGATCTGGTTAGGGGAGATCTTTAACCGGACAAAAATGTCTGCCACCGGCTCAAGATACTTCATGAAGTATGGCCGGAAGGCAGTAATATTCATAACTCATTTCATAGGAATACTCAACATTAATAGTTGCTCATGGTGAGGTGCAGGCCAGATTTCTTTTCCGTAATGATACCTGCTGCCATCATCACGTTATTTATACCGTCCGTCCAATGTAACCGGTGATAAGAGTGGCAATGACACAAAGAACCAACCGTCCGCATGTGCTGATGATGTCCGAGATCACAGCCGACGGAAAACTCACCCTCCGGAAAGGTGCCTCCTCAAAGATCCTGATGAAATACATGGCCCACGAGACCGAACTTCTCCTGCATACAACGCGGGCAGAATACGATGCAATCATGGTCGGTGCCAACACGATCCGGATTGACAACTCGTTCCTCACGGTCCGGTATGTTCAGGGGAAGAGCCCGCTTCGGGTCATCCCATGCAGCATGGCGGATATCCCGCTCGATGCCAATGTACTTGGAACGGATGCGCCCACGGCAATCGCGGTCTGTGAAGCGGCCCCCAAAGAGAAGATCGAAGCGATAAAGGCAAAAGGAGCATCGGTTATTGTTGCCGGAAAGACCCATGTCGAACTCCCGCTGCTCATGCAGATTCTCAAAGAACAATTCGGGGTGAACAAACTCATGATTGAAGGTGGCCCAACCCTTAACTTCCACATGCTGCACGACCAGCTGGTTGACGAGATCCGCCTCATCCATCTCCCGTTCATTGTCGGAGGTTCTGATACCCCGTCTCTTGTCGGAGGTATGCATATCAACACCGAGGACGAGATGATCCGGTTATCCTTAAAGAAATTCTACCTGTGCGGGAGCAACCTTGTCTCTGAATTCGATGTCCTGTATTCCGAGGTCTGACGTGATGGATAATTTTCAGTATCCTTCAGATACCCTGGAAGAATCAAAAAAAGAACCGGAACCTGTGACAGATGCACCCGTTGCAGAACCGGTGTCTGCTCTTCCGGATCCCGCTCCCGCAGTAACAGAACCGGCTGCTGCCGGAAGGATTCCTGCGGGGCTGAAATGGTTTATCCTCATCATCATTGGTCTTATCGTCATCTCCGGTCTCTGCATTGGAGCCTATTACCTTGCACAGGACGATATCCGGAGCGTGAGCATTGTCCGCATGGAGGGGACGATGATCACCGGAAATTATGAAGATGAGGAAGTGATCGGGAGCGAAGTGGTGGGCAGGAACCTGCGGCAGGCGGCAGATGATCCCATGGTCGAAGCGATCGTCCTGCGGGTGAACAGCCCGGGAGGCACCCCTGCTGCCGCCCAGGAGATCATTGGC
>JALOBP010000150.1 GCA_023228295.1 Methanoregula sp. | reverse complement strand
GGAGATCCCTTCCCAGGTCCAGAAAGTCGTGACGATCGGATCCGTCCCGGTCCAGAATTCGTTCATCTTTGCACTGGGAAAGAACGGGACTATCGTAAGCGGGCTGCCGGATTCATTTGTCAGGCAGGGGCGCTGGAAGTACCAGTACGTCTTTGCCCCCAACCTGAAAGGCCAGCCGGGGATGCAGTCATCAACCTATGAACCGAATGTCGAGGAGATCATGAAAGCCGCGCCGGACCTTGTGTTCACCATGGACCAGGCTACGGTCAGTACCCTTGACAAGAGCGGGATTAACGTGGTATATCTCTCGTGGGTTGACGCTGAGGATGTCAAGAAACTGATGACCCTGATGGGAGAGATTTATGACTGCCAGGACCCGGCAAAAGAGTATATCGCATTCTTCGATTCGACAACAACACGTGTTGGAGATCGGGTATCAGGGATTCCGGACAACGAGCGCCCGAAAGTCCTGTACTTCGCATATACAACTATGACCGTACCTCATAAGATCGGCGACTGGTGGATCACAAAAGCAGGAGGGAAAAGTGTTACTGATGCTCCCCGTCAGACTGACAGCCTGAAGATCGAGCCGGAACAGATCCTCAAGTGGAACCCCGACATCCTGATCGTGGCAAACACCGGCGAAATCGCTGCAGTGTATAACGATACCCGGTTATCGACCGTGAATGCGATCGGGAACAAACGGGTCTATATCACACCGATGGGGGCCCATCTCTGGAGCCATCGCGGGATCGAGACACCTTTAACGGTACTCTGGGCCGCAAAACTCTTCTACCCGGAAAAATTTGCCGATCTTGACCTCGAACAGGAAACCATAGCATTCTACCAGAAATTTTTCGGGTATACGCTGACACCGGAGCAGGTGAAAGAGGTCCTGTCCGGTAAAGCAAAAATATAATTTTTCCACTGATTCAACCGACGTGATAATCCATGTTTGAAGACCTCCTGAAAAAAGCGGCTGAAGGCGGAGTTACAAGAGAACTCGCTTTACAGATCCTAAAAGGGGCTCAGGAACCGGTAAACGGGTTGAGCCTTTTTACACTGGCATCGAAGATACGGGATGACAATCTCGGACGAAAACTCTCCTGGTCTGCGGGAATATCCCAGGTGATCCCATGCAGGATTGTACCACGGTGCAGGTACTGCACGTATTATGCAAGAGGACAGTTTGATCTGGGAAAACTGGCCCGGACTGCAAAAAAAATGGAAGAACTTGGCCTGAAACAGATCCACCTCAGCGGCGGCTCCAGCCTCGGGGGATATGATTCAGAGATTATTGATATGGTCGAGGCCATCCGGAAGGTCTCAGCTATTGGCATTGAAGTAAATCTCGGGTGTTCGTTCTCACCGGAAACCGTGAGGAACCTGAAGGATGCAAAAACACTCAGTATCACGAGCTCGCTGGAGACCATCAATGAAGAAGTATTTTCTCAGGCAAAGCCCGGTGACAGCCTGGCAAAGAAAAAACAGCTCATGGAACTCTGCGAAAAGGAGGGTGTCCCCATCCGCAGTATGATCCTTATCGGGATGGGCGAATCACTGAAAGACCGGGTTGACCATCTCTTCTACGTAAAGCAGTTCTCCCGTCTCAGTCATCTCAACTTTTCCCGGTTTTTTCCGTACCCTGACACCGAGTACCGCGATCACCCGCGATGCTCGCCCTGGGAGGTAGCTACAACGGTTGCCGTGGCCCGTCTTATCATGCCGGGCGTGCACCTGGGACTGGCAGCCGGGAATACGACTGACGATATCCCGCTCTGGATTGCTGCCGGTGGCGGCAACCAGATCCTGGGTGCACATATTTCCAGGACGCCGTTAACACCCGGCCCGGGTGAAGTAGTGATTGAAGTGGAGGATGACGTGGTTATCGTAAATCGTATGCCGGTTGTCGAACGCTACCTGGCGGGGATGGGGCGGGAGATCGGGTTTGGGCGGTCATTGCGTGAGACGTGACCGGAAAAACCATCCACCGGTAACTTTTGTAATGCAGTATGGTCATCTTGATCCGGGCAGTGGCCGGTCTTTCTTTCATTAATAATAAATAATTGACTTTTGTGCAATATTAAACAAAAATGTTTATTTGATAGCATGATTGACGGTATACCGGAAAATAGTTCCTGTTCAAGAACTGGAGTGGCGATCGGGAACATCGCTTCTGTCCCCTGGTTCTGTGTTCAGGAAAAATGAGTGGATGAACATGCAAAAGAAACACCTGATCCTGCTGTCCGCAGTCATTCTCCTGATCTTCATCGCTGTTATTGCATCGGGATGCACGGCAACTGCACAAAACCCGTCGCAGACACCAAAGAACACGAAGACAATTACCGACATGGTCGGAAGAACTCTCGACGTTCCGCAAAACATCACCCGCGTCCTGAGCACGGCGCCGCCGACAACAATTGCCGTGTACGTGCTCGCGCCCGACAAACTGATTGGCATCAACTTCGAGGCCAACAAGCAGAACGGGAACGTGTACATGCCAGCGAAATACCGGGCGCTCCCCAATGTCGGCGGATGGTTCGGCAAACAGACCGGTAATTTCGAGACGTTCGTCTCCATGGACCCTGATGTCATCCTTGATGGCGATGTCGGCGTGGGCAATTTCCGGACAACGCTTGAGGAGCGCCAGCAGAAGTTCGGGGCAATACCGAATGTCGGTGTACTGGACGCCCGGAACGCCACGCAGTACGATAACTCGATCAGTTACCTCGGTTCGCTGATCGGTGCCGATGAACAGGCAGCGTCTCTCTCGGAGTTCTACAACCGCGTCCTTTCAACGGTCACGACGCGAGTCTCGGACATTCCGGAGAAGGAGAAAGTCCGGGTCTACTATGCCGAAGGTCCCAAGGGGCTCCAGACCGATCCTTCAGGCTCAATGCATTCCGAATTGATCGAAGTGGCCGGGGGTGTGAATGTCGCCGACTGTGCCCTTACCGCCGGCATGGGCATGACGCCGGTCTCGATGGAACAGGTCACGAAATGGAATCCTGACGTGATCATCGTTGGCGACCCGGGATTCTTTGGCACTATTTACAACGACACGCTCTGGCAGGCAATCCCGGCAGTAAAGAACCACCGCGTTTATCTCGTCCCGCAGTCGCCGTTCACCTGGTTCGACCGCCCGCCGGGTGTCAACCGGATCATCGGCATCCCGTGGACCGCAAAAATCCTGTACCCGGATAAATTCAGGGACGTGGACATGCCGGCACTCACGAAGGAGTTCTACTCAAAGTTCTATCACTATGATCTCACGGACAATGAAGTGAATACCCTGCTGGACCCCTCACTCCGGTAACCCAGATGGTGGACCTATGGTGACCTGCCTGACCAGACACCCGGAATATTCAGAAGAGACCGCGGCTGATTTCAACGAGATCGCCCAGACCATCTTCTTCCCAATCTACCCGGTCATCGCTCACCAGATCCTGAAAAAAACCGATATCGATTCCGGCCTGTGCCTCGATGTGGGCAGCGGGCCGGGTCACCTTGCCATAGCGCTTGCAACCCTCTCGAATCTCACCGTTTTTGCCATGGACAATGCTGAACCGATGTGCCGGATTGCCGAGGCCAATGTGGCAAAATACCGGCTGGAGCAACGCGTGAGACCGGTCTCTGGCGATGTGCAGAAGATCCCGTTCGGCAATGCATCCATGAATCTTGTGGTAAGCAGAGGATCGTTCTTCTTCTGGGATAACCTGTCAAAAGGATTTGCCGAATGCATGAGAGTGCTGAAGCCCGGGGGGAGGGCATGCATCGGGGGCGGGTTTGGCAATGCACGCTTAAGGGAAGAGATTGTAATCCGGATGCGTGAACGCGACCCTTCATGGGAAGAGAAACGATGTGACCGGTATGCGAGATGCAATCCCCATATAATCCGGTCAGCACTTGCTGCTGCCGGGATCTTTGAGTATGACCTGGTAGATGATGATACCGGGTACTGGATCTCCTTTGGAAAATATTAAGAGACATCTGCCCGGCGTGATCCCGGGATATCTTTTTTGATCCCTGCCGTAACCCCCACTCTTACCCAAAACCAGGAATATGGCCCTTTGCCCGTTTCCCGGCCCAAACAGCTCTATACAGGCCGGTTTTTCTCCTTCGAAAACCTCGCATCAGCCAATCGGGGGTGAAAATGACCTTCCCCGGAAAAACCATCCCGGAATCCCCCCATTCAGGCCGGTCGGGCACCCCCCGGAAACCGTAAACGGGGGTCATTTTGACCCCGGATTGCCCAAAACCGGGGATCGGGGGAGGGCATCCCCCCGGGGCAGGTGACGTCTGTGCCATCCGACGGAGATCCTGACAACCCCGTGGGGACCCTCAGGG
>JALOBP010000063.1:11350-18962 GCA_023228295.1 Methanoregula sp. | reverse complement strand
GTTGTTTCGGTTCTTCGATCTCTCGGTTGATCGGAGGTTGGTTGGGGTCGATGACTATCCATAGTTCATGGAGGAAAATTTAGTGAAGTACTGATGCTGATGATATCATCATTGAAAAGGCAAAAAGTGTACGGCCCTACGGGTATATTGTGAAACCCTTCAACGAGCTGGAGATCAAAGCCGCTATCGAAGTTGCGTTGTTCCGGAAAGCGGCGGAACTGGAGGAACAGAAGATACGAAGGGCCGATGAGGAAAAAAATTTACCCGCAACGGAAGACAGTACCGGGGCACCGGGGGGTGGGGCATATCTTGACCTGCCGGAGATCAAAACGATACTCTTACAGGATATCTTCACCGACATCGTCCTCTTTCTCTATACCGATCAGGTAGCAAAAGAACCAATTTTTAAATTCTCCTTAGAAGAGAGCATAAAAAAGGGAGGCCGCAACCTGTTTTCCTATTCCCAGTCAACGCTGCAGAAATACTTCACAAGAGAGATCTTAAAAAAAGAGCTTTTCACCCACCGGATAAAAAAACATGAGGTTTTTGCCCTGCTGCCAATCCTTGACAAATGTACTGAATCCCTGTTATATACGGGTACAATGGATTCCCTGCAGATCCTGCTTGACTTTTCTGATACCGAGGATTTTGATGATATTATTGCCATCCGGGATCTCCTTTTAAAGAAAAAAGAGAACCGGATTCCCGTTTCAGGAATCATTGCCCTGAATATCGGGAAAGTCGATCATAACCGGATAAAAACCCTTGCCGAAGGGATACACAAGATCATCGTTTCAACCGGGAAAGAGACCACGCTATCGTTTGCTCATCAAACCTTTCCTGCCGAATCTGTATCCGTGGTACCCCAGTCAATTATCGATGAGGTTGTGAAAAAGTCCTTAGAACCGGTTGTCCTTTCGTTTCTCGATAAACCCATTTCAGGATACGATATCGTCCATGAGATCCACAGCCGTTACAGGGTCCTGATACCACAGGCCCGGGTGTACACGCTCCTCCACGACCTTATGGACCACGGGTACCTTGAGATCCGGGTATCGGGGAAATCCAAATTGTATTATCCCACAGAAACAGGAAAAAAGCACATCCGCCAGAAACTGAATGACTTCAAGAGGGTGTTCCAGCATATTACCGGTGAAGGGAACGGGAATTACCCGGCAGACCGTAATGAAAAACGTAACCGGCAAAAAAAACAGTTCAAACCATAATACCCCCCAGGATCCTTTGATATATGACCGAAAATCTGTAAATCCACCGGTTTGACTGAATAGTTCTCATCTTCCCTGCATAGATCGACCCTGTGTTTCTTTAAAAAAAGTGATATTGATACCCTCACCAGGATATCAGACGGCTACCCGATCCGTGAATTAATCCGACATTCCGGCAATGCATACATCCCAATTCCCAATCGGATTTCCCCGTGCCGGTTTCAGTGTCGGGACTGGGTACCATATCCTGACACGGTATACGCGAGTCGTACAGGCTCCAAAGCCGGTATTAATTGAGTGAACAATGATTTTCGACCAACTTGGGGTTACCAGCCCTCTTATTAATAACCGGGGTAATTCCGGTTTGATGCAAATTTTGCAATATCCGGTAAGGTTTATAGATTCCATTGCCGCATGCTGACGTGCTCTGATAGGGGAAAAAATCTGGTATAAAAAACCAAAAAAACCTGTTCAGGGGATGGAGTTGAAACCACCAATGACCAAAAATCTGAAAGTAAAGGCAAGTATCGCCGCAGATAACGCCCGTGTAGCCGCACATGCCGTAATAGATAACGCCAGCGTCGCCGCCCATAATGCCCTTAAGGATGCCGGAACGGAGGCAGAGAAGATCACGGATGAGGTAAAAATCGCAACCCACAAGGTTGTTGCCGATGCGAAGATCGCGGCACACAAGGCCGGATCGACGATGAAGAAGAAGTAAGGGGGAATCATGTTAATTGAACTCGCCATCCTGTTCCTCCTACTCGCCCTGGTTGCCTATGTCCTGGGTGCACGGGGCATTGCCGGCTTTTCCATGGAGATCGCAAAATGGCTGGTGATAATCTTCGTCATCGTTGCCATCGTGGCATTTATCCTGTGAGAGGATCCCCGGGGGACCAACCGACATTGGGTGGTATAGCGACTCTCCCAAAAAAAAAATGTCCGGTAATCCGCCCGTTTATCCCCGGGATCCAATGCCGGGCGCATTTTTCGGACACACAGAACAAATCTCCCGTATTCCCAAAAAGGATCTGACCCCATGGAACCAATCACGGTGATCAAAAATCGCACTCTATTCTTCATTGTCTGTGCAATTTATCTTCTTTGTATCGTGGTATTCTGGCCGCTCGTGACCGTGGTCATCTGGTCGGCAGCAATAGCAATCGCCCTTATGCCATTGCATAAAAAACTTTCAAAAGTGGTAAAACCCACCATATCAGTCACGTTTTTAACGGTCTGGGTGCTCCTCGTTATCCTTCTTGTCCTCATGGTTGCGGCCACTATCCTGTACGGCAATATCGATCGCATCGGGGTCATGGTTGCATCGCTGGTACATGGGTTTAAAAATACCGGTCTCGCTTCAGTC
The DNA here is from genome assembly GCA_023228295.1 of Methanoregula sp. Lineage (GTDB taxonomy): Archaea > Halobacteriota > Methanomicrobia > Methanomicrobiales > Methanospirillaceae > Methanoregula. The sequence goes on along the minus strand of JALOBP010000063.1, from coordinate 16,370 downwards.
CTGCCGACATTCACGGAGGCACAGTTTTCCGATATGCCCGAGACACTTGTCCAGTTGCTCCTGCAGTCGCTGCTGTCCCTGACCAGTAATGTCATGCAGTCGTTAATCTCAATCATCATCTTCTTCCTCTCACTCTCAATGCTGCTGTTTTACGGCGAACAGATATGGAAAGCCCTGATTATGAGCCTTTCAGTCAGACTGGTTACCGCAGTTGAGAAAATGGCCGAGATCACCGCCAACACCATTTATGCCTTAATCATCGTCCAGATATCAGCAGCGATGATTTCCTTTCTTCTTGCAATCCCGTTCTTCTTCTTCCTTGGTGTTGATGACCCTCTCCTCTATGCAACCCTGATCGGCCTTGCCATGCTGATCCCGCTTATCGGGGCACAGATAATGATCCTCTTCTTTGCGCTCTATTTTTTAAGCATCGGGGATGCCGGGAATGCGGGAATTACCCTGCTTGTCGGGTATCCCCTGCTCAGCGGGTGGATCGATTTCTATTACCGGCCGGTGATGATGGGAAAACGGGTGGCAATTCCCCCGGTCATGATGATGATCGGTATCTTTGCCGGGGTCCCGTTCACCGGCATCGTGGGGTTCATTGTCGGGCCGGTGCTTGTGGCACTTGCCGTTACCGGAACGAAAATTCTCGGAGACGAGATGAAGGATCCGGAACTCCTGGCAGAAACCCGCGATCAAGCTTGAAAAAACCGGGCGTTTTTCCCCTAAAAAAGATCAGTACCCGATAACCACACGGATAACTGCGAACGCAACAAATCCGATGACGGCGCTGATGGGAATTGTCAGGATCCAGGCCCACGCGATCGTCCGGGCAACCCCCCATTTCACTGCACTGGAACCCATGGTAGTCCCGACACCCATGATTGAGGTGCAGATAATATGGGTCGTACTCACCGGGATACCCATGATGGAAGCCCCGATAATCGTCGATGCACTTGCAGCGTTTGCAGCAAAACCGTGAACGGGACGCATTTTTATGATATTGTATCCCATCGTCTTGACAATCCGCCATCCCCCCGACAATGTCCCAAGCGCAATGGCAGTATAAGCGAGAATAATCACCCAGAAAGGAATCGGCAGGTTGTTCGGGTCTACCGAGGCCCCATAATACCCGATGGAGAAGAGGAGCGGGATGATAATGCCGATGGTCTTCTGTGCATCGTTTGTACCATGGCTGAAACAGTTGGCTGCTGCGGATACCAGCTGAAGGTTCTTAAAACTCCGTTCCGCAGACTGCTTGTTTGATTTCCGGGTAAGCCAGAGGACTATCGCCATGAAAACAAAACCGCAGGCAAGGCCGATCAGGGGAGAGAGGATCATGAAGGCAACCACGATCTCAACCGTTGACCATTTTATCGCGGCCAGCCCTGCTGCAGAGATCCCGGCACCAGCCAGCCCGCCAATCAGTGCATGGGATGAAGACGTGGGAAGACCGAAGAACCACGTAATCAGGTTCCATGCAATCGCCCCTATCAGGGCACCAAGGATGATATACGGGATAACTGCAGTTTCTACAATATCCAGCTGGATAATCTTGCTGACGGTACTGGCAACCGCAACGCCAAACCCAAATGCCGCGATAAAATTGAAAAATGCCGCAAAAATCACTGCATTGCGGGGCGAGAGAACTTTTGTCGAGACTACCGTTGAGATAGAGTTGGCCGAGTCATGGAACCCGTTGGTAAAGTCAAATACCAGCGCAATGCCGATGATGATGATGACCAGTTCCCATGTGGCTTCGATCATGCAATCCCCGCAGAGAATGGATCAGGTTTCATGAGTGACGGATTGCAATGTCGGAGAGCACGTTCGCAACATCCTCGCACCGGTCGGTTGCAGTCTCCAGGTGCTCATAGATATCCTTGAACTTGATAATCATTATCGCGTCATTGGTCTTGAAGAGATCCGTTACCGCATGGGCAAGGACATCGTCAGCAACGTTCTCGAGCCGGTTCACCTCAATGCAGCGTTCCTCGATATAGCGGGGATCCTTGATCGACCGGATACCCTTGACGGCACTCTCGATCTCTACCGTGGACATGTGGATCAGTTTTGCGAGTTCGACCATATGCGAATCGGCTGATTCGATACCGTAATACAACATCTTCTCGGTTGCCCCGTCAATAAAGTCCAGTACGTCATCCAGAGTCGAGGCGAGGCGGGAGATCTCCTCGGGGTCGAGCGGTGTGATGAACGTAGTGTTCAGCTGGTTGTAGATATCGTGCGTCAGGAGATCGCCCTTGTGCTCGAGTTTCTCGATTGCGTGGCGCTTCTCCTTGACACTGGTAAAATCTTCAGTCAGGGCGACCAACTGCCATGCCGCCTCTTTTGCAACTCCGGCCTGTTTCTCGAACAGATCGAAAAAAACCTTATCCTGCGGTATCAGCAACTCGCGAAGACCCATAACAAACACAGAGGATTCGGTCGGGAGACTTGAAAAACATAACGAAATTCTGCCGGCGCTAAAGGAAAATCAGGGCAACCGTGACAACGAAATACCCGGCATACGCGACAACCAGCGCAAGCGGGATGGTAATGACCCATGCAGTTATCATCTCGCGCACGACCCGCCACTGGACTGCACTCTTCCCCCGTGTGGCCCCGACACCGATGATCGCCCCGTTGATGGCATGTGTTGAGGAGACCGGGATACCCTGCTGGGTGACAGCAACGAGGATTGCACTGCTCGCGGTTGCAGCACAAAAACCCTGGTAAGGCCGGATTCTGGTGATACCTTTTGCCATCTTATCCACGACCTGCCAGCCACCAAAGCAGGTACCAAGTCCGATGGCGAGAGCGGACGTGAGGATGACCCAGCCGGGAACCTCGAACGTCACCAGGATCCCGGATGCAACGAGCAGGGCCGTGATTACCCCCACGGCATGCTGACCGTCATTGCCCCCATGGGCGGATGCCTGGATGAGGCAGGCAAGAACATGCAGGGGCTGGAAGATCCGCCTCATCCGGTTCCTGCGGGAATGGCGGAAGAGGTGGGAGATGATAATATCGAACACAAACGCCCCGACCATACCGATGATGGGTGAGATGAAAATGAACAGGACAATTGCAAGCAATCCGGAAATCTGGATGCGTCCAAGAAGCATCATCACCGGGATCACCAGGGATGACCCGCAGAGCGCCCCCAGCATTGCACCGAACCTGGCATCCTCCTTGAACGATGCTGCGAAGAGACCCAGGCTGACAGCCCCGATCACGCAGCCAAGAATTCCATATACGACAACTTCGGTCATGCTCTCAACGGAAGGCAGGATGACCGCAGAAAGCCCCGCAACAGCAATACCTGCTCCAAGAAGACCCCCAACCATGGCATGACTGCTGGAAATAGGAATACCAGCCCGGGTTGCAACAAAAACAAGAATAATCGCTGCACCCATGGCAACCACGATCGACAGAGGCGTCAGCGCGTCACTGTTGACAATCGCAGTCCCGATCGTTGCGGCAACTGCCGTGGTGAAAAGGTACGGCCCGATGAGATTGCAGATTGCCGTGAGGAGGACGGCCTTTGCCGGTGACAGGGCTTTTGTCGCTACGACAGTGGCAATCGAGTGCGAAGCGTCATTGAGCCCGTTGACAAAGTTAAGTCCAAGAGCAAGGATGATGCCGAACAGGATGATAGGTTCGAATCCGATCATGCGTGCGCCTTGGCAATGTCACCGAGAGCATGGCCGACATCGTTGCACTTCTCCATCACCTTTGCCATCCCTTCGTAGATATCCTTGAGCTTGATTATCATGAGCAGGTCTTTTGTCTTGAAGAGTTCAAGAATCGCCCGCGAGAGGAGCTCAGTTGAGAGATTGTACAACCGGCTGATCTCCAGTACATGCGTCTTCACATCCTCGGGTTTTTTCAGAGTGGAGAGGCTGGTGACTGCATGCGAGATCTCGGTTGTTGCAAGCATAATGAGATAGGAATATTCCTTCAGGACATCGTTGGTTTCAGGGATCCCATAATTGCAGAGCTGGTGAGTGACCCAGTCGATCCTGTCGAGGACGTCATCAAGTGCAGGGGCAAGACGGGCAATCTCTTCGGGTTCGAGCGGGGTGATGAGCGACTCGTCAAGCTGCTCGAAAATCTTCCGGGTGATCTCGTCTGCATGATGCTCGAGCTGCCTCACCTTGTGCGATTTTTCCGTTCCTCCCGGAAGCTCGTGGGTAATCTCGTTGAAGGTGGCGGAGGCTTCGGCGATCTTGTCTGCCATCTCCAAAAAGAGCACGAAAAAAATCCGGTCTTCGGGCAGGATCAGGTCGCGGATTCTCATAGTATGAGTGTGATTGCTCTATCAATTATAAAAAGTACCTTCACAGAAACAATCGGAACCGCCTGCTTGTTTCACCGGGTCCGGCATTCTTCCGGGGGAATGAGGATCTCAAACCGTGCACCTTTTCCCGGAATACCGGTTTCCCGAATGGTGATACCCGTGATGGCGAGTATCTCGCGGACAAGGAACAGTCCCATACCGGTATTGGTGCCGTGGCCATAGGAGAAGATCAGTTCCTTCTCATCAGGGGGAATGCCAATCCCATCGTCTTCGCACAGGATGAGAGTCGTGCTCCCTTCCCGCACGAACCGGAACCGGATCGTGGTGAGCGTTGAACCGTACCGCAGGGCATTGTCGATGAGGTTGAAGATAACATTCTCGATCAAGGGATCGGCATAAATCTCGGTACCGGACGGGATCTCGTTCTCCAGACGAACCGTTCCCAGCGTTGAATATTTCAGGGCACTGTTTATACACTCAGAAACATCGTGCCATGCTGGCGATATCACCCCGATTCTCTGGTACTCGCTGGTGAACTGGATGGTAGTGATGGTCTTGCCGATAAGGGCCAGGCCTTTTCTGATATGGCCTGCAGCCTGTTCCGGATCTGATTTGGAGATCATGTCGGCCAGGTCCAGGTATCCCTGTAAGGCGGTGAGCTGGTTGACGACATCGTGGCGGGTGATGCTGGTCAGCAGCTGGAGTTTTTTGTTTGCC
>JALOBP010000063.1:0-11340 GCA_023228295.1 Methanoregula sp. | reverse complement strand
ATCGCGCTCGATCCGTTCCCGGGCATTATTCTCCAGCTGAAGATCTTCGTTTGCTACCTGAAGTTCCTCAACCATCTGGTGAAGCTGCTCGTTCAGGGCGAGCAGGCGTTCCTGTGCTTCCTGTAAATCGGTATTTTTCCTGATAGCCAGGCCATATGTCGAAAGCAGTATCTGGAGTATCCGCAATCGCCCGGACCGTATAGCATACCGCTGGCCGGAATAAACAACATCAAGCAGCGGGGACGAACGATCAGTTTCGATATCCTGCGCATCCAGCAGAGCCTCGGAGATCCGCGAGAAGACCATCTCTGCGTCAAAAGGCTTGATGATGAAGTTATCTGCACCGGCTTCGAGGCCTTTGAGGACATCGGCAGGGTCGAAGAGCTGGGTAACCAGGATGATCGGGATACCGGCCGTATCCGGGTTCTGCCGGACATTCCTGCAAAGATCGTAACCGTCAATCTCCGGCATGAGAATGTCGGTGAGAATAAGGGACGGCTTCTCCGCAGCTATCCTCTCCAGGGCAATCCTGCCATTTTCCGCGAGGATGAAGGGGAATCCCCGGGTATTCAGGATATGACCAAGATATTCTGCCTGTGTTCGGCTGTCCTCAACAACAAGGATTGATCCGGCAGGTTTTCCATCTTCCTGCATCACATTCTCTCCTTGGTCTTTTGGATTGAGAGGAGATGTGCAAGAATATCGAGAATGCCGATACGATCAAAACTGCTTTTCACGATATAGGCATCGGCGCCGACCGCAAACCCGTGTTTCTGGTCCTCGGGGGAATCAAGCGAGGTGACGAGCACGACAGGCAGATGCATGAGACGCTCGTCTGCGCGAATCTTCTCAGTGAGCGTGAAACCGTTCATCCGTGGCATGTCAATATCAGAAACAACGATATCGAACGGGTGCTGTTTGAGGATTGCGAATGCCTCGATCCCGTCTGTTGCAGTCTGCACCCGGTACCCTGCCCGTTCGATAAGGGTCTGGAGAAGAGTGCGGGACGTGACCGAATCCTCGACAACGAGCACATTCTTCTCATTGAGGCGCTCATGTGCCTTTTTGGAGGTGATCGGAGTACCCTTGAGGGACTCCTGGATAAGTTCGAGCGGATCCAGGACCAGTGCGAGCGTCCCGTCTCCCAGGTGGACCGCGCCGGTGATCCGTTTAACCCTCCGCAGCTGGCTTCCCAGCGGCCGGATAACAATTTCCTGTACCCGGACAACCTCATCAACGATACAGGCAATCTGCCCGGCGCCATATGCAAGGATAATAACCGGGACCTGTGTTTTCCTCTCATCAGGTGCCGGGGTTGCGGGAATCCCGAGGGCATCCGTGAGCCGGATCGTGCTGATCATCTCCCCGTGGAAAGGGAGCGACGGGCGATCTCCCCCGGCAACGATAGCATCGGTCCTCACCCGCATCACCTGCCGGACCTGCTGCATGGGAAGGACGTAGCGCTGGTTTCCCGACCGGACAACAACGCCCCGGAGTGTGGCGAGCCGTACCGGCACCGTGATCCGGACCGTGGTGCCTTTGTTTGGTTCCGATGCGATTGAAACGTTCCCGCCAAGGCGCGTTGCGGTATCCTCAACAATGGCAAGACCAAGCCCCCGGCCCGAGATGTCGGTGACGACAGGATTTGTCGAAAGTCCCGATTTAAAGACGAGCCAGAGGATCGCGTTATCGGTCAGGTCCGCTGCTTCTTTTTCGGTGATAAAACCCCGCTCCCGCGCGATACGGCGGATGCACGCAGGATCAATCCCGTCCCCATCATCGGAGATCTCGATATTGACCTTACTGCCGGAGAGCGGGACAACCCGGATCCTGACAATGCCCCGGACCGCCTTCTTCTTCATGGTGCGGACATCCGGGTATTCAATCCCGTGGTCGATGCTGTTATGGATAACATGCATGATGGAATCTTTGAGCGCTTCGAGAATACGGCGGTCCATCTCAATTTCCCCGCCATCTATTACCAAGTCTACCAGCTTTCCCGTATTCCGGGAATAATCCCGCACGAGCCCGTTGAATGGTATGAGGACACTGGCAACGGGGAGCAGGACGGCATCGTGGATCAGGTCAGATATTGTCTGGGTGCTTGCCTCAAGCGCAGACCGGTCAACTTCCGCATCCTGGATGTGGGTGCCAAGATCGTGCTGGAGGGCCATAATGAATTCCCGGTTGTATTCCAGAAACTCTACGATCCGCTGGAGCGGCAGTACAAGATCCGGCGGCAGTTCCGCCCGTTGTTTTCCAAACGAGGTTTCACGGATCCGGTGCAGGTCGTTGGATACCATCGTGTGGTTCCAGCGCCAGATCCCAAACCGGGTGACCATCTCTTCCAGTTCCTGCATGCGATGGGCAATGAACAGGCGGGTTGTCAGCAGGTCGTCCGATCCTGAGATCAGCCGGTCCAGTTTGTTTGCGGCAACACGGACTGTCCGGGTATCCCCAAGCGCATGGGAAGCGAACATACCTTCCGAAACCGGGCTTATGCCAGCAAACCTGTCAATCCCATTTATCACTGCCCCGTTTCGCAGGGCCATCCCGCGGGATTCATTACGGGAGACATCCACACGACCAGCCCCGGTCATGCGGGATTCGGCAGGGCCGGGTTCCGGGGATTTGTGAGGAATTGCACTTTTACTGCTCCCGGTAAGCATGCGGATCCTGCGGTTGATCTCGCTTGCCGTTGCCGCAGGGTTCACCTCATCTCCCATGAGATTACGGGCAACCTTGAGGGCTTCGTGGAAGAGATCGAACGCTTCTGCGTCGGGAACATACTCCCCTTTTTTCATGGCGGAGAAGACGGTCTCGAGGTTCTGGCAGACCGATTCGATCTCGCGCATCTGTACGGCCCGGGCTGCCCCTTTCAGGCTGTGGGTTTTCCGGTAAGCCCGCTCGATATGCACTGCCACGGAATCCGGATCCGCCGTCTCTATGGCAAGCAGGTCCTGGGTGATCTCGGTCAGGTGCTCGTCTGCTTCTTCCCGGAACGTGGAAAGAAGTTTCATCCGGAATTCCGGGTCCGGATCCATCATGGTCTCAGGCATTCAGACATGGTATTGTTCGGTGATCTTCTTCAGGCGTACACCAAGGGTGTGCAGGTCTTCGGCCGTCTTCTCTGCTTTCCGAGTAATTGCAAGGTTCTTCTGAGCAGCATCCCGGATCTTTTCCATGGCACCGGAGATCTGGTCCATACCTGCCGCCTGTTCCTGGATGGATGAGGCAATCTCGATTGCTTCCTTGGATGAATCCGCAATTGAGAGCGTGAGCACCTCGATTGCCTCCTTTGCATCGCTGGTCCTACGGGCTGCATCGGCTACAGAGTTCGTACCGCGTTCGGTCGAGATAACCGTTGACGATACACCCCGCTGGATATCGGTCAGGATGGTACGGATATTCCCGGTCCCCTGCTTTGACTGTTCGGCAAGGTTGTGGATTTCATGTGCCACGACCGCAAAACCCTTGCCCAGTTCCCCGGCTTTTGCTGCTTCAATGGAAGCATTGACTGCAAGCAGGTTGGACTGCTCCGAGATGTCCGTCACTGTCGCGATGATCTCCCCGATAGCCTGGCTCTGCTCCTGGAGCTTGATGACGTTCATACCGATCATGTCCATCTGCCGCTGGATATGGTTCATACCATCAAGAATCTCCTGGACCGATTTTTTCCCTTCACCGGAGACCGCGAGGGCTTTCATTGCCTTATCAGACATCTCCTTGGTCTTCAGGTTCACAAGGTCGGTTTTCTTTCGGACACCTTCGACAGTATCTGAGGTCGTGTTAACGGTATCTGCAGTCTGTGAACTTGCAGAAGAGAGCTGTGTGGTAATACTAAGGATCTCACTGGATGCAAACGAGAGGACGGATACACCCTCGTAGAGTTCCTCGTTGATGAGTTTCATCAGCCGCTGGAGCTCGATACCGGTCGTATTAAGTGCATCCCGGTAAGCAACGAACTCGCCGGCCACCGGGATCTTATCATCGAACCGTGCTGTGAAATCCCCTGCTGCATAAAACCGGGAAAGACGCATGGCTTCGTTCACGGGTTCGGTGATTGTCTCAAGGGTTTTGTTGAAACCGGCGATGATCATACGGTACCCGCCCCGGAATGCTTTCTCATTCCCACGAACCGAGAGATCCCCCGCCCGGGCAGCATCCGTGAGCTTGATGGTCTCTTTATGGAGGTGGTCAAGGGAATCCACCATCATACGGAGAGCAGGCCGGATCTCATCGCGCTCATCAACAGGTTTTGAGAATTCTTCGATATACTCCCCGTTGGCAATTTTCCTGATGTCCCCGACAACATTGGTCTGGAGATCTTCGGCAAACTCATCCATGGTCGCGGCCATGACCCCGATCTCATCCTTTCTCCGGATATTGAGTCGTGCAGAGAGGTGCCCGTACCTCAGTTCCCGGATCATGACGACGACCTGTTGCAGCGGGCCGGATATCGAACGGCCAAAGAGAATGGCAATGGCGGCTCCAATTGCCATCGAGGCTATCATCAGCGCAAATATTGTATTACGGATTGTATCGATGGGGCCGGTGAAATCCGATAATTCTGCACGGGAGACGATATACCAGTCAAGAGGTTCGTAGTAGGTGTAGGCATCAAGGACCTGGGTGCCGTCGACCTCGTGGGGAATTGCTCCTTCCTGACGTTTTAACATCTCCTGCACGTACGGCTGGTTTGCCCAGTTCTCCCCCTCCTGTTTCGGATGGACAAGGACATTACCCGCACTGTCGATCACGTACATGTATCCATGCTGGCCGACAACGGTATCCCGGATACTTGTTTTCACGACGTCAAGGGTATCCCCCTCTTCTGTGCCGACAAAAAGGACCCCGATGATCTTTCCGCTGGGATCCTTGATCGGTTCATATGCGGTAACATAGTTCTTCCCGAACAGGTCCCGCCGGCCATAATAGGTCTCGCCCTTATTGACGGTATAGTCATAGACATCATCGGTCAGGTGCGTCCCGACCGCTCTCTGTTCGTTGGTGTCAAGGACATTGGTGGAGATACGGGCAGCATAACTGTTATTGTACACCTGGAAGACGGTTGCTGCCCCTTTCACCATTGCCTGGACCTGGTCGACAATCTCGAAATTGTCATTGACCACATACATGTTGCCAGCGTTGTCGACCAGGGTCATTTTCCCGTCAATGACATCGGGCTGGCCTTTGCCATAAAAATTCTGCTTGGCCACGTTGAGATCGGATTTAACCTTGTTGCCAGTCAGCTTGTTGACATCGTTGGTCCATCCTTTCATATCCTGGACCTGCGTCTCCAGTAACCGTTCGGTCTGTTCGCTGATGACTGCACTCGAACTCGTGTAAGCCACAACACCGAGCAGCAATGTCGGGATGATCGCAAGAAACAGGCAGATCACCAGGATCTTTGTCCCGACTTTCAGGTTGGTGAAAAATTCAAACATTCGGTCGTCTCTCCCCGGTTAGACACCCTGCAGTAATAAGAAAATAGACTGGTGCCATATTGTATTAACCTAATGATCTGATCCTGCACAGTTGCAGGATCCAAAAAGACCTGTACTCAATTTTTCAGGCATCGTCGATAATTATACCGGGATCTCCAAGGATCGCTGCGCCATCAAGAACGTACAGGTTCCCGCCCATGACCCCCGTGAGGTAGCGCTGTCCGCCCGGCAAATCTTCCGGACGTGGCGGGACCAGCTGATTGATGGCGACAGTCCCGACCCCGCTGATGGTGTCGGCAAGGACGCCGAACGTGAGTTTCCCGTCAGATATGACGATCACCCGGTTGAGATCGGTAAGACCTTTTTCGGGTATACGGAAAAGGGCACGGAGATCCACAAGCGAGATGATCCGTCCCCGTACTGCACATATGCCGCTGATGAAATCCGGTGTACCGGGGACCGGCGTGATCTCACCGGTAAGGATCACCTCCTGCACAAATTTCATCTCGAGGGCATACTCCTGGTATGCCAGATGGAACCGGAGGATCTCAGTCACCTTACATACAAGCGTTCCCGGTTCAGGAGGGAGCATTCGGGCAGCGCGCTCTGAAAGGATGGCATCTACCCGTGCAGCATCAGGTTCCGGCTCTTCCTGGACGGCCCCGGGTAAACGATCTTCGGATGGGATGATCCGGTCCAGCCCGGCATACCCGGATGCATCGGGGATTGTAGAAAGGAGGCATAAAAGATCCGAGATAATGATGCCGACAGGAGAAATGCTGATACCCGGCAGGAGGGGGGCTTTCTGGGGAGGCTCTGCATCGTGGGCAGCTGCTGTCGGGAGATCCCGTACCCCGCGCATCTCGTCAACCCATAATGCGAGGATCTCCGTACCCGCCCGTACAATCACCAGCATGTCGGAAAGACGGGGCGGGCGGGCAACGGATCCGAGCAGCACCCGCATGGAAAAAACCGGGATAATCCTGCCATGGAGGTTGATGATCCCGGCCTGCCCCCTCCGTGGATTTTCCACAGGGGCAATCTGCATGATCCGTATTACCGACTGGACCTCGGATAGTGGCAGGGCACAGGGAATGTCATCAACCGAGAAATTCAACAACTGCACCAAAGCAGGTCACCTGTAATCCCTCTTTGGTGCTGGAGAATTAAAAAGGGGTAGGAAACATGATGTCAGACAGCATGCCCCGGTATCCACGGGAAAATACAAACGGATTCAGCAGCGAACCGCAGGAAAAAGAAATGGACTGGGCGGGAATTGAACCCGCGGCCTCTTCCATGCCAAGGAAGCGATCTACCACTGATCTACCAGCCCGCTCCTACCTAGTAGGATGCCATAGGATAAAAGAATTGTTTTTAGTTTTTTAAAAATAAGGTTCCCTGCGCTCGACATCGCTCATATACGCCTTCATTTTTCTGCCCGCCGTACGGAAATAGAAACCGCGGCCGGGGCGCCGGCCGGTTTTTGCATTCCCCGGTACAGGCCCCCGTTTATCCAGCGATACGATTCGTTTCCACCCGGGTGAATGATTAACCAGAAACCGGAAAAAATGCGATAACCTGGTGGGAGTTACCATTTCTTATACACGAGCAGTTCGTCGATAACCCGGAATGACTGGCCGTTATGCATGTTTGCGATGACTTCCACCCGGTCCGAGTACTTGGTACCATCCAGGGTAATTTCCGTGATCATCTCACCGGGCAGTATTGTGCCGGTCACTACCTTTCCGTCAGATCGGGTCACCCGGACATCAGCAGTTCTGATGAGGTTTATACCGGGACCTCCGGCAAAGATGACGGTAACCTGTGACGTGACCGGGTCCTTCTGGGCCTGGAAGTATACCTCAAGGTACTTGGGCATGTCCTGAGTCGGGAGTGGGACATAAGGATCGGCCGTTGCAGCAGGTACAGGTGTTGACACCGTTGTCGGTATGGTAGCCGGGAGCGTTGTTGCCGTAAGAACGGGCGTGTTCACCGGCACGGGTTGCGGGGATGCCCCGGACAGGGGAGTGCCGCCTTCGAGCAGGGGCAGGCCAATAAAATACACGGCCGTAATAAGGAAGAGAATGACAACTGCCACTCCGATAAGGGCTTTGTTCACGGGCGGTCGTGCTCCCGTGGTTTTTGCCGGCTCCGCTTTTTCAGGACCGTCCGATAGTCCGCTGAATGCCGGGGAGAGGGGATCTGCGGGCAGAGCGCTTTTAGCCTTTGCCGGAGTGGGCCGGCGTACAGGTGATGGTTTTTCCGGTTCCGGTTCCGGTTCCGGATCCTCATGGGGGGATTCCAGTACGTCGGGTTCCAGGTCCACAAATTCAGGATCAGGTTCTGCAGGTTCCGGTGCCTGCTCATGTTCAATAGCCGGCTCAGGTTCTGGCCCGGCATACAGGTCCGGTTCTGGTTCTGCCACGGGCACGGCATCGGGCGATTTTTTGACAATCACCTGCACATTCGGAGGAATAACCGGCGTCCCGCACAGCTCGCAGAACTTCACCGGCGCGATGAACTGTGCACCGCAGTTCCTGCAGACCGGCAGTTTATCCATTATTGCACCGCAGGCCTCACAGAACGTATGGCCGGCTTCGACCGTACTTCCGCAGGCGGGACAGATCTGCGATGGAGAGGGAGGGGGCGATGGATGCTCCATACAACGCGGTTAGGAGGTACCGTTATAAAAATGCACGGATTTGTTGTCAATCCCATGCAGGCACGATTGTTGTGAATGCATTTTCTCTGCAGGGGAGAAGAACCGGACCATTGTCCGGCTCTTCTGATCCGCGGCAGGTTGCAGAAAAATTTCAATGGCCGGGCACTCCCGGGCAACTATATCGGCCCGTAAAAGGGGATCAGATCATCATAGACACGGTAGGTCTCACCGGAGGCTACGGATGCAATAATTTCCACACGATCGGTATCTTTGGATCCGACGATGCTGATCTCGTTCACGCCCTTGAGAGGCAGGATCGTACCCGTTGCCACTGCCCCACCCGGATGGGTAACCTTCACATCCGCACGGAGGATCCCACTTCCGGTGAAGGTCACCAATATCTTTGCCGTGATGGGATTTTTCTGGACCTGGAAGAAGAATTTCTGGTCTGTTGGCACCAGCTGTGTTGGCTTGGGAAGGAGTGCGCTGTAGGTCGTAACAGGAACGGGAGTCTCCGCAGGGATCGGGGAAATTGTCGGGACTGTGGTTTCTGCAGGTAATGCTGTGATATCTGCCTCAGGACTGTTGACAGAGAACATCGTCATCCCGATGAAATAAACCGCTCCGATAATAAAGATCAGGACAACACCCCCAACGATTATCTGTATCCGGTTTACCGGGGATTTTACCGGCCGGGGCTTACCGGGCGATAAAAATAATGCGTCATCTGCAGCCCCGGAAATGCCCAGACCGGGTTGTGCCGGAGTTCGGGCCGGTTTTTTTACCTCACGCGTTCTTAGAAACGGGAATTTTAACGTAAGAGAGGATCCCATGGTCTCATTATCGTCATATTCCGACCCGAATTTTTCCAGCAGTTCGCTGGTATCCGGTTCCACAATGCCGGCTTTATGGGGATCTGGTGTTTCATCCGCACCGTATTGTTCCGGTAATTCACCTGCATCCGGTTCTACAATTTCCTCTTCATTAGGTTCCGGTCCCTCATCTTCAGCAGATCCAGGATCTTCCTGAGCATATTGTTCAGATAATTCATCCGGTCCCGGAATCACATCCCGGACGACCGGGGCTCCGCATAAGTCGCAGAACTTTATCGGAGTTATGAACTGGGTACCGCAGTGGGTGCAGGTTGACAGTTCCGGTATCCTCGTCCCACAGAATTCACAGAATTTAAAGCCCGGACGGACGGACCTGCTACAAGCCGGGCAGGTACGCTTTAATCCGGGAGGTGAGACGGGATCTGCCATGAAACGCAGATTAGCTTTACCGTATTAAAAACAGGTGGGTTCCGGTGCCGGGTTTTCCGGGATTGTGTGATGCAAAAGCCACCGGAGAAGATCTGAAATCAGGAATGGGACATCAGAAGAAGAGATTTTGAAGCCCGTTCACGTGCAGCCTGCATCCACGAGTCCTGCACGACTTTCCCGTCAGCGATGAAGTTCTCAATCAACGGCGCAGTCCCTTTCGGCCCCTTCCCTGCAAGCGGCAGCATGACATGTTCCCCGTCCTTATTAGTATAGACCTGCTTGGCCCCGCTCCGCTTCCCCCGCTTTGCTTTCGGCTCGCCTCCAATCTCCACAATATCCAGGGAAAAGTCGATGACCGGGGCATTGGCTATCGCTCCACCAACGCCGAATGCGTCTACGCAATCCCGGTATGCAACCACGTCTTCCCGCGTAACACCCCCGGACAGGAAGATCTTCACGTCATTATGCCCATGGCAGTCAAGCTCCCAGCGCACTTCATCGATGATTGCCCGCATGTTCCCGCGACGGGACCGGGGTGTGTCGAGCCTGACTGCCGTTGCGCCACACTCCGCGGCCCGCAGTGATTCGGACTTCTCATCGCAGAACGTATCGCAGAGCATGATCCGCGGGACTGATTTCGGGGCGGTCCTGTCAAACGCCCGCCACGCATCCTCCGGTTTCTTATAGCACATCACAAACGCGTGGGGCATCGTCCCGACAATAGGCATCCCTTCCGGAGCACAGGTATTGGAGACCCCGTCAACCCCGCCGATCCATGCCGCCCGCTCGATCATGGTGGCGATCGCGGGGTGCTGGCGACGGGAGCCAAAGGAGAAGACCTGGCGATTGCCGGCAGCGATCCGGATATACGCAGCAGCAGTGGCAACCCCGGATGCATGGCAGAGGAACCCGAGGATCGCGGTCTCGTACCGGCAGAAGTCCCGGTATTTTCCCGCAATGCGGAGGACCGGTTCATTCTTGTAAAACACGGTGCCTTCAGGCATGGCATCGACCGTTACCGGCACCCCGTCAAGCAGGGAGAGGACATCGGCAAGCCCGCAGAAGACAGCCCACGAGTCCGGGAGGGAAGTTGCCGTGACCTCCATGACGACGTGCGGGTTGATCTTGTCGTGTTGCAACGCTTCTTCGGTACGGATAAAATAGATATCCGTGCATTCACCGCTTTTTATTGCCTCATCGCTGACGGTAAGGAAGGTCCCCATGACCGGATTATTGGTTGTTTCACCTTTTACATTTACCCAAAAAAACTCCCCCGGATTCTGCGCTAATTATTAGTGCTGCTCCTTCCTACAATTCTGAAGAGAGCTGGGATCAGATGCAGCAGATATACAGGAACGGAAAACCGAATGAAACCAACCCCACACCCGGGTGGCCATGATGCTCGGGATTATCGGGGGAACGAGCCTCCTCTTCTCCACGCTCCCGCACCTTGAAAAGAAACGGGTCAGTACCCCCTTCGGGAACGCGGAACTCCTTACCGGGGATGTTGTCCTCCTTATGCGGCACCAGAACGATCGGCCCCCTCACCGGATCAATTTTCGCGCGAACCTGGCAGCACTTGCCATTGCCGGGGTTGACCGCATTGTCGCGTTCGGTTCCTCCGGCTCCCTGAACCCCGGCATTGCCCCGGGATCGCTGGTTATACCTTCGGATTATGTCAGCCTGGCCGATATCCCATCCATCCACGACCATGCTGTCGTGCATGTCATGCCGGAACTTTCCCTGGAACTCTCGCGGGATCTTCATGACGCGGTCCCGGCTGCCCGGCTGGGCGGGACGTACGTGCAGACCCGGGGGCCCCGCTTTGAGACCGTTGCCGAGATTGCGGCACTCGCAAAGGTCGCAGATCTCGTGGGCATGACCATTGCTTCCGAGGCAACGCTTGCCCGCGAGCTCGGGATACCGTTTGCAGCACTCTGCACGGTGGATAATTACGCAAACGGGCTTA
>JALOBP010000149.1 GCA_023228295.1 Methanoregula sp. | reverse complement strand
ATCTTGCTGTTCTTGACCGTCATACTCAGTTTTTCATTGACATCCTGGAACGTCTCAACAGATTTTACCGTATAAAGATGTACGGTTCCGGGTGTTTCTGGATACCTCGTTTCCAGAATCAGTTTTTCCGTACTTCCCTGAACCGGTGCGAGTGTTTGATCTTGCGGGATTCCTGCATGGGAAGATGAACCGCTCCACCCGTACCCGCCAAAAACCGCAACTCCTGCGATCATGCAGCTTGCGAATATAAGGCTGAATATTACCCATTTGGTTTTCAGTGGTGTCATTTCAATCACGTGTACCAATAATCGTAATAGATGGTGTCATCATCCAGAATCTCACTTGACGCTACGGTACCATGGCCGGGTAAGTGATCATTCTGTAATTGATCTGCTGTATCAAATACTACACGAACCTGCGTTCCGTCGCCAAATAAAACACTTTGCGTTGCAGACTGCCATGACGAAGCCAATGAATAATCGTACGTAATGCAGTTGTTAAGGAACGAGTTTGTAAGAGCCGGATCTGAATATTTTATACTCGCAAAACCGAGGATCCCATGAGAATGTCTGAGGGCCCCGCCCCATTGGAGATCCAATAGCGCCCAGCAGGAATCGAGCACAACCCATTTGTTTGCACTTATCAGACTTGTTCCCCATTTCTTGTAAACTTCAGTCCTTATCAGAGACGATGTCGGATAGTTGCTGTACTCCAGGTAGCCGACACTGCTGATCCAGTCCCCATGACCATAATGGTAATGGAAATCTGCGTTGTTAAGGCCCCCGCCGGATGTGGCGAAATCGGTATCATCCACACTGGTGTCAACCTGGTAGAATGCCTGTGACCATCCTTGTCCGGTCAGCCAATTGTATACATACGCATGGCTATATGTTCCATCCGGGTAAAGATCGGTCTGGCTGTTATAGTTTTCAACATTCGTCATGGAAAACTGATACGCCGACACAGGGAGCATGAACATACATAGTATCATCAGTCCCGATAGAACGATGATGCTCTTGTGCATTTTCATTCTTTTTTTACTTCCTTTGATGTTTTCTCATAGCTTACGCTCGACAGGCACAAGGAAACCATCATCAGGTCAAGAGAAGATGTTCTCATGCCTAACAGGCGGGGACGTGGGTTCATTGGTTTGCTAACTCAGGTGAACCCGTCCTTTTCTTTTCACGGAGCAACCACCGGTTGCCCGCGTATCCCGGATTCATTACGGGACTAATAAAACTTCTATGGCGTTTGGCTAAGTATTGTACAACACTTAGCCAAACGCCACAGAAAGTTTAAGAGCCGGGTCACAAAAACTGCTTTTCGATACGATGAAAGCATCAGCGCTCTGTCTTTTGGTCCTGATTGGAAGTGTAGTACTCGTTTCAGGAGTATCGGCATCGATTATCGAAGAAACCGGGAAGTATACGGTCGAACCGGCAGGCAGACTTCATCTCCCGACAATCACACCCCTTGTATCATCCACCATTACCCAGGGAGAGATCGATGTATATTACCGCACGATATCATCAGGAACCTCATCGATGGTCACAGATCTCTATTGGGGAAACCCTGCAAACTCGCTCTCCCTGACCATTGTCGCACCCGACGCAACGCTCGGCCCGTTTTATGACTCCGCGGACGGGATTGTGAATGGCCGCATCGCATTGAGTGTTTCAAGCCCATCCGGCCTGACGCCGGGAACATGGACGTTTTACATCAGGGGGCATTCCGTGTCCGGGTCACAGGTTTATTCCTTCATAACATATTGACAAACGAGAAAAACAAAAGCTTAATCGGTACAGACTTATAAAAACAGAATGATGGAAACGAGAGGGATCCGGACTGTCATTCTGATCATAACACTCCTCTTCTGCATTCTCATCCAGCCCGGGGTTGCAGGAACACCGTATGTGGTCGAACCGGTAGCCAATCCGGACCTGATTTCTGCGGTGCCGGTCGATCCCGTTCCTGTATCGTTCTTTCATCTCTCCCCCCGGGAAATGGCAATTTTCCTTGCATTGATGTTCTCTCCGCTCCTGCTCTTCCCAATCGAGATCCTCTTTACATTCCGACTGTTTCTGTTTCTGGGATACCGTAAGGCCGAACAGAATGTGGTCCTGTTCAACGATAACCGACAGAAAATCTGTCAGGCAATTCAGTCCAACCCGGGGATTTTTTTCAACGGTCTTTGCCGCGTCACGGGCATCAATCGCGGGACAGTGAAATATCATCTCATCATGCTGCAACTCACCGGGAAAATTTCCGCATTCTCCTGTGCAGGTCCGGACCGGTATTTTGAAAACAACGGGCGCTTTTCCGAAATAGAACGTCTCATCTTTATGTACCTGCAGGAAAGAACTGCAACGAAGATCATCTGGCTGGTTCTTGAGAACCCGGATATATCCCAAACCGAAGTTGTCGAACACGTCGGAATATCGGCACCTTCGGTATCACGGCATATGGCAGTACTCATCCATGATGGAATCGTCACCATGCAAAAAAAAGGACGACAGGTACATTACCGGATCAGTGAGAATGTTGATCCGGTTTTGCAGAAGTATCGGGGCCGAGTGGCTCTCTGAATTGAACTGAACCCTGGAACGTCCAGTTTTTTCTCAAAAAGGGCACACCATTTTTTGGGGAATCATTCCCTTGGTACTCCCTCCCTCCCACCAAATGCTCATCTGTTGGCGTAGTGTGAGGTGTTCGCAGGTTTTCTCTGACGGCGAATAATGCCTCTCCGTCGGAACCCGATCCGGAAAACAGGCCTTCCTTCCGATCGCCAGTCTGATATACGGTCAAACCCGGCTTTTCGACGTGTAACCGGCCTGTGCCGGCCGATTTTTGGCACGCACTCCGCCCGTTTCTCCCCAACCGGGGTTCATTTTACGCTCCCTTCAAAACATGCGACCGATATTTTTGCGTTTCCGGCCGAAAAAGTGTACAGGGGGAGGCAATCGGAGGCGATTTTGGGCCCGGATGAGAGCACTCCCGGATCAGCCACGCTCACGACAGGATCTTTTTCGTAACCGGCGCGTGAGACCCGGATAAATGAACGCGGGCGGACCGGGCATCACGGATCGGTCCGGTCTTTTTTGCAGGATAGAGTGCCGCAGGTGGTTGTTCACGGGCGTTTTCTATCGTGAGAAGAGTGGGGGATGCTACTCAGCCTGAGCGGCTGTTTCTCCTTTGCGGTCCTGGTATCTTTCCGGGCAGAGATATAGAATGCATTCCGCACCAGCGAAGCATTCCGTTCCATCTGGGGATACCGCTTCATGGATTCGGCAACACTTAAGAAAACTTCGAGAGCGGTCTTCCCGGTCCGGCTCCGGCTCATGATATTTTTCAGATCCTCTTTTGAGAACACCGACGCTATCGCGTCAAGATCGTCCGGGCCGAGATCGCAGAGACCGAAGATCGTAAAGATCAGGGGCAGGTCCCGCCGGTCATAGACCCGGGACAGCAGGTTTTTGCCGGCCTTTCTGATAAGCGCCGGCCGGACTTTTTTATCGCATGCGTCAAGGAGCATCTCGAGTGCCAGAACGCCATCCCGCTTAATTTTTGCAAGATCGTCAAGATCCGCGATCATAAAAAGGGCGGCCCGGTCGATCTTCCCGCCATTCCGAATTACGGAAAAAACAAATGAGCCCCCGCCAGCGCAGTCCATCTTAATAAAATTCCGAAGCATCTGCTCATGCTCGTTTTTGAACCTGCCTTCCCCCTGCGAAATCTCATCCACCAGTTCCTCTGCTGACAGGAAGAGTTCTGAAAAGAGTCTTCCCCACGCACCGTCAAGCAGGTTAGATGCGGGCAGGGTCGACCCTGAATCGAGGCAGGCCTCAAATATTCTGAGCAATTCGGCAGATCCGCATCGCTCCAGTTTTGACAGGTGTGCGTTTGGCTGGAGCGGCAGGAGCCTTTTCATATCCTCAAATTATTTTGTTTTTTTAGTATATCTGGATTTTTCCGGGTTCAAAAAAACCGGCTCTTCGTTATTGTGAGGAGGTACGATAAACGATGAATTCATCAGGCATGGTATTGCAGAAACCGCCGCATGAGAGCCCCTTTTTGGACCAGCAGAGTTCATCGTAACGGGGGTTTGGGAGCAAAACAGCCCCCATCAACCGGCTTACCGGGATTCAGGTTACCCGCACAGATCAGCAAAGAGTCAAAAAACAGCGGTAATACATCCGGGATTTACCCACAGAAAATTACAGGATTTTTGAAGAATATCCAAGTAAAAAATCATCCCTGCATTATCTTTCAAAGGTACGATTATCCGGCGGTCTTCGCACGGGATGTGCGGAACGGTACCTATGTCGGAGATGTCGCAGCCAGCGCCCCGGTGCCCCTCTCATGATATCTGATGAACCTGATTCACCAGCCGGAAAGA
>JALOBP010000148.1:2464-4405 GCA_023228295.1 Methanoregula sp. | reverse complement strand
CGGAGCCACCCGCGGAACCAGTAGCGGAACCGGTCGTATAAGCGCCGGGCGGCGTGACAGATTCCCCCGTTCCTAATGTGATCTGCGTTGCGGTAGGGGAGGCAGGCCATGGGGCTGTCACCCCTGCTGAGGTAAAGGGACGTATTGTCCCTCGTATTCTGCCTGCGTGAGGATCTTTGCCTTGCCGTCAATGATGACGGCAGTTTTCCCGTCTTCGGTCGGGTATGCGTCGAAAACGGGATTGTTTTTTAGCTGGACCTTGACCATAGCGATCAGTCCTGCACTTCAGGTACCGGATCCCGGGGATCGTTGATCTTGCCCTGGGCATCCATCACCGGGTAGATCTCGAAGTCGCCTTCCCACACGGCACCACCGGCTTCCCGTGAGAAGTCACGGGGGGCCATGATCTGGGTGACGGAATATCCCTCATAGGTGATCTCGGTCTCGATCGGGACATCCACGGTGCTGTACTCTGATTTGTCCTCATACCCGGTGAGTTTCCCGCATGAGTCATACACCGGGACTTTGGTGATCGTGGTCGTGGTGACGGTCTTGGTGGCGCCGTCTTTCGGCACAACGATAGTCGTGTGCATCTGCGTGAGCGGGGGCGTCCGCGGTGCAACGCTGATTTTTACGCGATGGGTTCCGGAGCCGGAGTATGCAGCGCCTCCATAGATGCCCGCATTGGGAGCCTTGAAGGTACCGAGCCACTTGCCGACCTTGCCGGGGTCATCTGTGACAAACGACATCGGGCGGGCTGAGTGCGGGTCCTCCATGCGGTACCCGTCATATTCAATGTCGATGATCATCGATTCTTTCGGGTCCTGTCCGGCATAGGCGCCGGTCGGGATGAGCTCATACAGCATGTTGGTGAGCTGGAAGATGTCGCGCCGGATCCTCATGAGCGGGATCGGGTCGCCTCCTGCCCCTGAGAGGCCGGACTTCATCAGGCCCCGGATAGTCGCAATGGCTGGTTTTGTCATGAATCAAAAACTCCCCCGGACACTCAGGCCCGGGTGTTGTAATGAGAGAATAGTGCACGGCGGAGGCGCTTATATTGTCAGAACTGGTATGTTTTGCGCTAAAGTGGCGGTTTTCGGCTAAATGCGCTGTTTGGGCTGAATGGGAGAAAAGAGGGGGGATTATTATTCCGGGGTTTCTGGCCTCATCGGTTCAATCCAACACCGACAATTTACAGGTTTGGGCATATCAAGATCAAAGATTACTGCCCCGCAACGATTGCATTGACACTTCTTCATTGGCACGGGGAAATCGCCGTTGTATTCTGTGAAATACGACCATTCGCTCCACCGGTGCCCGAAATATCTGCAGACCTGCTTGTTGATCCAGTCCATGAATTTCATTGCCGCTCACACCGGAGGATCAAGATTGTTCGGATTGGTCATCAAAAGAACTGCCTCTAAGTATCGATCCGGTTCGCATAACTTTTTTAAGAGTTTCAGCCGCTTGGCTGCGTACGGGGGAAGGCATTTAGTACAGTCGAAATCTTCAGGGATATTAAATTCCATCGCGTCACACCTTCTTCGGGGTTAATTGTGTTTGAGATTGGAAGTCAGCAGCATATTTTAGTTGCTGCTCAGCAATTGCACATCCCTCGAAAATATGATACCACGATGATTTTACGTTATTGACTAAGTTTATCCGGATATTCGGTAGTTCTTTTTTGTTTGAGTTTTGCATTTGATCGTGGAGGGAGTTCATTACAAAGGCCGGATAAAGTTCATTTGCAAAATCCATTAGGATCATCGCCTGATCTCTCGGATCCAGCGTTTTAAACCACTCTTCAAAATCAATTACTGATTTTATCGGTATCATCGTCACACCTTCGCTGCTGTTTCCCCGGTATGCTCTTTTGGCACATCAAGTACACCCACACCCTCGCATTCTTCCCGGAGTGTCAGGTATATCTCCTTGCATTTC
>JALOBP010000148.1:0-2454 GCA_023228295.1 Methanoregula sp. | reverse complement strand
CTGCAACCGGAGGCGCCGGTACACCCCCCGACCCTGGCTGGTGACTTCCCACATGGCGCCGGGCCGGAGGTATTTCTTCGCGTCGGAATTGAGCTCAGGATGGAGCCGGAGCAGGGCCTCACCGCTTACGAAGAAGAAGACCCGCTGATCGGTGGATACCTGCCCGCAAGTACCCCAGACCCCGCGCCGGTGCTCGCTGCGTGTGGGTTCGCCGGTCACGGGCACCACTCCCGAACCCGGGTACAGAACCGGCCTAACCAGCACCCAATCTTCCATGAGGGCGTTTCCATTTCTTTTTTACGGGCAATAATGCCCGGTTCGTTCCCCATCATCTCACGGACCCTTTCCTTTGCTCGCTGGAGATCCATTACTCTCATACGGCGGTTCTCCCACTCCTCAAAATCCCGAAGGACTTCTTTAAGTTGCGAATCATCAACATTGATCTTCACATTCATGATGATCATCGACTGTGGGGTTCCTGCTGGTTTATCCTCAATCCATGCACCTTTTTCAAAATGTCCGGTCATGGTTCTGCATCCTCCAGCGGGCAGTCGTCCGGGAAATCTTGTTCCAGATGCTGCAGCATCCCGGCTAGATTGTCTCCAGCACCGAGACCGCAGCATAGATCCAGAAAATCTGACTCACTAATGAGGGGGCAGATTCGGCACTTTTTCACAATTTTGATCTCGTCTTTCAGTCGTATCTGCTTCACTTCCGCACCTCTTTCACCACGTCAACACTATGCGAACCGCTACGGGGCCAGATCTCCACCGGTACGTCCGGGTGGTGCTCCCGGTGTTTTTTGGCGATGTCAATAGCAACCGCCAAGTCTGCATCTTGTAGTAGGTACTCATACCGGGGCCCGGCTTCTTTGGGTGCGAGCGGGTTGATGCTGATGCCCAGGTCCGCGAGGCTCTGCTGTGCTTCGGTCATGGGGTGCACACCTTACCGTCATGATACATTTTTATCCCGCCCACGTCATAGAAAACGAGATCGGCTACTTGTTTTGCTGAGAGATTCTGATAATGCGGGGTCGTTACGAACATCGAACGTTCTCTCGGCTTCTGCTTCTGATCCCCGGAGAGGATATCGACAAACACCCTGACATTGTGCCCTCTCAGGATTCCTTTGTATCGCTTGATCCCGGGTTCATCGTCCATGCAGATTAACCATAAGTGGTTCTCCCCTCGTTCTGATTCCCTCCTGAAGTTTACCTCGTCAAATATGATCGGAAGGGAGATCTCATATGTTGGCCAGTCGCTCATTTCCCCCTCCCGCTTTCTTCCGCTGCCTCAGCCACTGCCAGCGCTGCCGCCTCCCGGCCACATAATGCCCGCCTGCCCTCGAATATCATAAATCGACAGGCTTCTCTGGTAATGCAGAGGATCTTTTTATCAGGGGTTTCGCGTCCTTCCGGGCAGAGGCCGATGCTGCGGGTTTCAGTCATTCGGCACCGTCCTTGTAAGATCGTCCGTGATCCCGGCAATCTTCCCGTTAAGCCGCTGCATCGCATCCTCCCGAGTCAGCCGGACGCCTCCTCCGGTGTGATAGTACCGGAACAGGTTGCTGATGGCTTCTTCGAGCTGATCCTCGTAATAGCCTTGGGCGCTCATGGGACGTGCACCACTCCAAACAATTCGTGCAACCACACCATCATCGGAAAAACATCCTCATAAAATCCGACACAACTGCTAAATTCACAGACATATCGGACTCTCCATATATATCCCGGTTTCAGGTCGTTTTTGACCAACTTTATTTGAAGATAATACGGATATCCGTCGTCTCTTATGAATGTCCTCTCGATACATCCGAAATTGTTTCCTCCAATCCACGTGTAATCCCTGATGCATTGGAGTTCTTGGCGGGATATTCTGATGTTGTTCATGCTGTCACTGCTCCATCCTGTTGTTGTTCCCCTGCTGTGCCTGCTCGTCCGGGTGCGGCTAGCTCCTGCATGTAGGCCGTGGTGATCATGCAGTCGCTTCCTCCAGATTGCTCTGGCATCTCAAATGATCGAGATACTTTCTGATGTGAGAGTCGTCCTGATGGCGGGATTGTGTTGTGGTATCAACCGAATCCACCCCGCAGCAATGCATATGAACGAATCCTTCCCAGGTTCCAATACCTCCCGCGTGGCATTTCTTCCCATGAAGATGAGCGAGACCCGCCCACATTTGCGCGGTGTTAAACTTCCATGAGAGGGGCTGACCAATGAAGATCCCGTCAAAGTGATCAATAACCACCTGAACATCATTCATGGTCGTCCCGCCCTGCACGG
Source organism: Methanoregula sp. (assembly GCA_023228295.1). Classification (GTDB taxonomy): domain Archaea; phylum Halobacteriota; class Methanomicrobia; order Methanomicrobiales; family Methanospirillaceae; genus Methanoregula. Next base: position 173 of record JALOBP010000148.1, on the reverse strand, counting down.
CGAGATAGATCGGGCCCGGTACCTCTTCACGGTATTTTAGCATTGTATAAGAGTAATGCAATGATTCGGGGCCACCGTGAGGGATGTCCGGCCACACCGCAAAATCAAAATCCGGATATTTTTTAGAGAGGCGAAAGAACGGATCCGGATTGAATTTTGTTTTGTTTTTCCAT
>JALOBP010000147.1 GCA_023228295.1 Methanoregula sp. | reverse complement strand
TAGTGACGAACTCCAACATCTCCGATGACATCACTTCCGACAAGCCGCTAATTTTAGCTATACCGTCCCCTATCTCCAGCACGGTGCCGGTCTTTTCCAACTTAACCTCGCTTTTGAAATCGTTGATTTGCTGTTTTAATTGTTCAATGATGAAATCTTTTGTCTGTTTCATATATTAATTAACTAACTTACTTTTTAGCGTTTGTAACTGTCTTTTTAAACTGCCGTCAATTACGACATCCTCCATGTGCACCACAAAGCCTCCCATAATATCTTTATCAATTTTATTTTCCAACTTAAGCTCTTTAGCGCCTAACAATGGAGCAATGGAACCATGGAGCAATGCGACAATTTCATCATTTAACTTATGCGCACTCACTAATTCTCCCTCAACAATCCCCCGTTCTCGGTTCCAAATTTTGCCAAACTCACGAACAATTTCATCCGCCTTGCCTAAGTTATTGCGCGCCGCGAGCAGTTGAACGAAATTTTTAATAACGACTTTAAGAGCGCCGTCTTCTGCTTTAAAAACAACTTCGTACAAACTTTGGGCGTATTGTTTAGTGGTAATCTTCATAAAAATACATTGCTTCATTGTTACATTGTCACATTGCTACGCTACGAGAGCAAAATGTTTTACTATTATCAGAAGTCTCTTACTTTCGTTGCGCAATAATTTAACAATGTAGCAATGTAACAACTTTATTTCCTCAGTTCTTTCACCGTCTCCTCTATCAACCTTTCATCATCTTCACTGGTAATTCTCTTGCTTAAAATTTTTTCCATCGCCCCGACAATCATTTCCGCCGCTTCCTCTTTCACATGTTTTAACATAATCTTTTTTTCCACTTCCAAATCGTCTTTGGTTTTCGTAACGATTTTTTCAATTTCGGCTTTGGCTTTAGCGAGCATCTCTTTCTTGCGCTCTTCACCTTTGGCTTCCATGTCAGCGATAATAGCTGATGCGTCCTGCTTGGCCTGCCTGACTATTTCTTCGCGCTTGGCTTGCGTACTTGCCAATTCTTTGGCAATTTTATCAGAATTTTTTAAACTGTCAGCGATTTTTTTAGACCGTTCGGTTAAAATTTTCAGCAACGGCTTGATGCCAAAATAATACAGCACGACAAACACAATCGCGAAATTAACCGCCTGCGCGATGAGTAATTGGACGTCAATGTGGAAAGTTGAGATGACTTCGTTCATATGTATTGTGATTTGTGAAAATTTGTTTCAAATTTGTGTTAATTTGTGATGAACTTGGTTTTAACACGGAAGTCTAGTATATATCTAAACTTCCGAAAAAAACCACTTTCTCTTTTTACTGGATTGAAAACGCGACCACCTGCGCGTAAATAGCGACCGCTTCCGCGAAAGCGGCGGCCAGCAGCATCGGCACTAAAATTTTGCCGGCGGCTTCCGGATTGCGGCCGATTGACTCCATGGCCTTGGCGCCGATTTTGCCGATAGCCAGCGCCGGCGCGATAGAACCCAAGCCAATCGCGATGGCTTTGGCAAGCATTGTTAAGTCCATACGATTTCCTTTCGGTGAAATTTAGTTACTGTCGACAGGTTTAAAATTTATTTAGTGTCGGTCTAAATTCCACGTTAGTAAATTCTAAATCCAAAGCACAAAACTCAAAACAATACACAAATTCCAAATAATAATATTCAAACCTCCGCTGTAAATGTTTAAAATTTGTTATTTATAACATTGTAATTTGTTTTGGATTTTGGATTTAGAATTTTGGATTTTATATTTTAATGTTCTTCCGCTGTTGTGTTAATCGTTAGAAACGCCAATGTCAGCATGGCAAAAATCAAAGCCTGAATGACGCCGACGATTAACTCCAAAAACATAAAGGGAATCGGCACCAGCCAGGCAACTAATGCGGCCATGGAGGCGAGCAGAACCTCGCCGGCGAAAATATTGCCGAATAACCGAAACGACAGCGAGGCGACTTTGGCCAGCTCGCCGACGATTTCCACTATTCCGACAAAGGCCTTAATCGGGTTGACCAAAATTATCGCCGGGTCGTTTACAATTTTTTTGGGAATTTCCAGAAACGCCTTGATGTTAATGAACTTATTCAAATGATGCCAAAAACCGATTTTAAAGATGCCGAACAGGTGCGAGGCAATAACGGCGATTAACGCCAATGCCAGCGTCGTGTTCAAGTCCGCCGTGCCGCCGCGCAAGAAAGGCACCAAAACAGCTTCACCGTGCTCGCTGACCACCTGTCCAACCGTGCCCACGCCCGGCAGTAAACCAAACCAGTTGTTTAACAGAATGAAAATAAAAAAGGCAAAAATAAGGGGAAAAAACTGTAATGATCTCTGGCGGCTGCCGGTGATGGAATCAAACGTTTCCAAAAACCACTCATACACCATTTCCACCGCGCCCTGAATTTTGCCCGGAACTTTTTTCAGCAATAAACGCAAAATCAGCGAACCCAAAATTATTAAAATAACTACTGACCAGCTCACGAGCAATGAATTGGTAATGGTAAAATTACCGACCTGCCACAAAGGCTCGGCGAAGAGTGTGTTCTCGTGGTGAATTTCTTGAATGGCTAAATTTTGTTGCTCTTGCATTCTTTTATTATTTGAATTTATCAATTTCTTTCAGCGCGTCTCTCACCAATCCAATCATAGATATTATGAACGCCACGCCCACGCTCGCCAGAAACAGCCACGGCGCCGTATCATATTTATTATCTAACCACTTGCCGATAAAAATGCCTAAAATAATCGGTCCGATTATCCAGCCGGACAGCCGAGAAAACATTAATAATGCCGGCTGCCAAAATGGCGTTTCTTTAGTGCTGTTAATATCTTTTATATTCTTATCTTTATTATTGCCCAAATTATTGTTTGCGTCCACCATTGGTATAAAAATATCGGCGGATAAAAATTTTTCGCCTATAGTATAGAGTGTATCACACTCCCTGTCAATTGACAAAATGGAGCATAATTATTGTAATATAAATTTTCGTCTTGACAAAAATAAAGTCAAACACCAAAGAGCAGCCGGGCGTTTTCTGTAGTTGCGGCCGCAACGGTTGCAAATTTTACATTTTTAATTTCAGCAATACGCTGCGCTACTTCGTTCACGTAACATGGTTCGTTACGTTTTCCGCGGTAAGGTAAGGGCGACATGAAAGGCCCGTCGGTTTCAACCATAAATTTATCTAATGGACACTTGCACAAAAGCTCATCCCACGTATTGTTAAAAGTGATTAAACCGGTAAAAGAAATTAAAAAACCAAGCTCAAAATATTGCCATGCTAAATCCCAGTCACCGGAAAAACAGTGCAACACTCCTCTCCCCCGCTGACGTTTCTTTTTGCCCCGATAGAATGCCTTGAGCGATTTCAGCACATCATCGTGCGCGTCGCGGCAGTGCACAATAACCGGTTTGTCCGCGTCATAGGCTAACTCTAACTGTTGCAAAAACGTCAGCTGCTGCAATTGTTTATTCTGTTTTCTCTTGTCAGCATCTTCAGGAATGTAATGATAATCAATGCCTACTTCGCCGACCGCCACCACCTCGTCAAGCTCAAGCAGACGCGCGTAATTTTCGCGCTCAAAGCGCTCGGATTTCATTTTTACCGTTTGGCCTTCTTCTACAAATTCCTGGTCCTGCAAATGCACCGGGTGCAGACCGACTGCCGCGTACACGCCGGTTTTGTACTTGCCCGCGATGGCGACGGCGCGCTTGGAAGTGACAATGTCAGCCCCGGGAATAATCACGACCATATCATTATCCAGCGCCCGACGGATAACGTCATCCACGTCGTCTTTGTAGGCTTGGAAATTCAGATGACAATGAGTATCTATCAACATAGTTAAAATTCTAAATCCTAAGCACAAAATCCAAAACAATATTTAAATTCCAATATTAAATACTTGAAACATTGGAACATTAAATATTGGATATTATTTTGGATTTTGGATTTAGAATTTTGGATTTAAAAACTAATATCTCCCTGTCTCACTATTTTCACTTTTCCGTCTCTAACATCCACCACCGTTGACCCTTTTGAAGCTTTCAATGTTCCTCCGTCAACGATAATATCCGGCTGATATTTTTTATTTTTAAAATAGTTAAAGACTTCCGGCGCGCTCAAAGCCGCCGGTTTGCCGGCAAGGTTGGCCGAGGTGGAAACGAGCGGCGCGCCTAACTTTTTCACCAGCGCGGTAGCGAAATAATTTCCGGAAACGCGCACCCCGGCGTCAAAACTATTTTTGTTTATTGTTTTTTTAAAAATCCGCTTGCCTGCCTCGTTGTAATCCAAAACCAAAGTCAATGAGCCGGGCCAATATTTTTTTGCCAATTGTTTTGCCAATGGCGTCACGATGAAATACTTCTGTGCCATGGCTAAAGACAAAACGAGCAGGGGCAAGGCTTTTGTCCGTGCCCGGCCTTTGATTTGAAAAAT
>JALOBP010000146.1:4176-4504 GCA_023228295.1 Methanoregula sp. | reverse complement strand
GGGTTTTCCGTACTCCATGGTGATTGCATTGACCGGGCAGGCTGCTGCACAGGTTCCGCATCCCATGCAGAGACCCTGGTTGATGACGTTGGTCATCAGTTCGCAGAAGCATGCGCTGGTTCCTGCTGCCGCCAGCTTCATGAGCGGTGTCAGGAATGCAGTTGCGAGATCCTTCTGTTCCTTGGTTCCCTTGAGGAGCAGGTATGCCATCACGGCAACGTTCCTGATCATCTGCGGAGTCGGTGCGCATCCGGGGATGTACACGTCGACCTTGATCAGGTCACCGATCGGCAGGTATGCCTCATGGGCGGGCTGGTTCTGCTGACCG
>JALOBP010000146.1:0-4166 GCA_023228295.1 Methanoregula sp. | reverse complement strand
CCGCCGAGGGCGACCACGATTGCTGACTTCTCACGGGTTTCCTTGATCTCTTCTACTGCGAGTTTGTCGTTGATACAAACTGAACCCTCAACGAACGATACATCGACCTGCTGGATGTGCCTTGCGTCTGCAAGTGTCGGCATATACTTCAGGTCGACATACTTGTCGAGGAGCGTTAATAATCCGGCATAGTTGTCTGCTAATGCCACAGTACAACCGGTACACCCACTCAGGTGAGTGTATCCTACGGTAATTTTGTCTGCCACAGGCTTAACCTCCTTAGTTGATTCTGCTTTTTTGGATGATGCGTCAGTTTTGCTCGGTGCAGTCGCAGGTTTCTGCGGTGCTCCCGGGCTGGCGCTCTTCTTTCCGAAGATCCATTCGAGAAAACTCATCTTTCTCACCAATGTTTTCCAGTATTACCTGTATCGCTTTCGGAATCGCATTTCTCACCGCTTCAGAAAGCTCCATGTCAACATCCTCATCTCCTTTATTCAGGACCCGTGATGGCTGACACAGGACGAGTGTTGTATCGATCTTGTCTTTTATCCGACAGAGCTGGTCGACACCATCCCATGAATGGGGATCAACATATGCCCCCGGCTTGAGGTCCTTTCCGGAAATTCTGGATATCGTCCCTGGTTTTGCATTAAAATCTGCGATATCGACAACGATGAGTTTCCTGGTAACGTCGGGATTAAGGAAGTTAAAAATAAAGTGCGGGGCTCCTGCGCCACCGTCCTGTATTGTAACATTGTCGGGAAGTGTGAGCTTCTCCATCTCCTCAATTACCGCCGGTCCAAATCCATCGTCACCGAAGAGGGGGTTTCCACACCCTACGATTACGATCTCCGAATGCAGCATCAGGTGACACTCACTGGATGAGTTTCTGAGCAATCATCTTGTTTTCTTCATCGAGCACGATCATGTGGGTTGCACATGATACACACGGGTCATACCCGCGCATAATGACCTCGGCAAGCTGCCAGGGAGCACCCTCGAGTGCCTTGCTGCAGGTTGCAAAGTTCCAGGTGGTCGGGACGAGCATGCTGAAGTACTGGACCTTCCAGTCGTTGACACGGGCAATGTGGACATCGGTTCCACGGGGTGCCTCGTTGGATGCCCAGCCGAGTGAGCCGTCGCCGTTGGGGATGTAGTCTGCAACAACCTTTCCGCTCGTGTTGAGCGCGTCGATACAGTCGATCATCTCGTAGAAGCAGTCCTGGTACTCCATCTCGCGGGCGATGTTCTGGCCCTTTGTTCCCTTCATGTCAAAGTTCTTGTACCTGACAAGGCGGGCGCGGGGACCGACTTCAACCGGCTGGCCGTCATACATCGGGATGCCGGTGCATGCTTCCATCTGGGGGTTGACCTTGGTTCCCATCTTGGTGGTTCCACCGATCGGGTACTTGGGCTCTTCGAGGGTGACCTCCATCTCTCCCATATACCAATCGTACGGGCGTGCTTCTTTGAACCGGTTGATGTCCCAGCTCGGGCACTCGTCCATGCTGGTGCTGCCGTAGAATGCATGGGTTGCAAGGTAGCCCTGGTTGTGGTACCCGAGCGTCTTGGGCATCGGCACCTTCATGCCACCGACATCGACAAAGTCCCTGTTGTGGTAATTCCGGATGACCGCAATCATGAACTCTGCCTGCTGGTGGGAAAGGGTGAGTCCTTCCTTTGCAAGGTCGTACATCTTGGTCTTTGCCTGCTCGGAGACATTGCGGTACATACCGCCGATACGGGTGTTCCGTGGGTGGATACAGTCGCCTCCGGCAATCTGGCCGATGGTCTGGCCGATCTCACGCAGGCGCTGGATGCGCTTTGCAACGGAGCGGACGGGCTCCTCTGCCGTGAACGGGTTGATCTTGGTCTCGGTGCCCGGGATATAGAAGTCGGGCAGGATCAGGATGTCGTGCAGTGCAATGCTGTGACAGCGGTTTGCGAGCTGCAGGATGTGACGGAGCATCTTTGCATCATTCGGTATTTCGCACTTGATGGATGCTTCCATCGCTTCGGTCGCAGCCAGGCAGTGGGCAATCGGACAGATACCACATACACGGGATGCGATCTTGGGGACCTGCTCGGGTGTCTTTCCGACAGCGAGCTTCTCGACACCCCTGACCGGGGTGATCGAACACCAGTTTCCGGTCTCGATGATGCCCTGGTCGTTGACCTTAAGCACCAGCTTGGAGTGACCCTCATGTCTTGTGGTTGGGGAAATCTCTACAACTTTCGACAATATTATCGCCTCATTTTATGTTGAGTTGTTCAATTAACGGTACAAAATTACTCTATACATCTCTCATCTCTAGAGACTAATTGAGCGTACAAAGTACGTTCAACTCTATGTTACACGAAGCCTGTTATAACCTTTATGACTTGATTCCGCCTGATAAAAAAAGCCATTTTATGTGTTTCTTTTCGGTTTTCACTCCGTATTGGGGGATTTTTACGGGTGATACGACAAAATAAGAAGGAATGTAAAATATTGACTACCAGTTATTTTTTAAAATATTTTACGTTTATATCTTCTCAATTACGCGCCGTTTTTATTTTCTGCGCTCAGTTCGTCGACCAATTCAGCAATGGTGGCCTGTCGTTCGGCATAGGCATCGTGCTGGTGGATGCTCTCCTCGTTGGTCTGCTTGATGGTGACGACCGAATCCCCGCTGAGGTATTGGAATTCCGCAAGTACTTTCTTGGCCATCTCCCGTACACAATCCTCCACGAACCGCGGATTTTTATGCGCGGCGAGTACCACGTGGCCTTCGTCGCCACGTTTTAAAAGTTCATAGATCCCGCTGCTCATGGAATTCTTAAGAATACTGATGACTTTCTCGAGATCGACGTGCTGGTCGTCATCGGTTTCAATGCAGAGGAATCCCTTGCCCCGCTGGTTGTGGGTTGCCATCGGAACTGCTTCGAAGAACTCATCGATCTTATCCTTGCTGACATCGAGCCCTTCAAGCACCCGCATGGCGCGCTCCTTCATAATGTTCTGGGCGCAGGGGCAGGCGGTCATGCCTGTCACCTCGGCACCGATACTCTTCCTGACAATCGGGGCGCGGAAGGTCCGGCGGGCAATGGCTTTGGCATGAACCTTCACCACTTCGTGGCAGGCGGTCTTGCTGACCGGCGTCTCCCGCTTGACCATGAACTCGCTGCGCATGAAGACTTCCGTGCGGTCGGCATATTCATGGCGGTCAAGGAGCTTGCGCGCAACAACACTGCAGAGTTTCTCAATCTCGTTGACATCCCCGTCAATCGCCTGCTGAAGAACTTCGTCAATTACCTCGAAGTTACGGGAGAGGTTCGCACCCTTGAGGCTGCCGGGCAGATCGACATACACATCAAAATTCGAGAAGAAAATGACCGGTCGCTTTCCTGTCCGGTGCACTTCCACGAGCTTTTTTACATTCTTAACCCCGACACGGGTAAGATTGATGCGGACATCCGGCGATGAAGCCTGGATATCGGGCAGTTCTTTGCTAAAAGCCTTTTCAGGGGCGTTATCACTGGCTTTTGTATTAATAGGTCATCGCATCCGGATGGTGAATCAAGTGTGCTTCTTTAGTTTTTTCATATAATATTTATGTGCTTTGTTGCTGATATCAAAGGGATCAACTATGATGAAAAAATATTATGAGGCAGATGCGGATATCGGTGTGCTGAAGGGAAAGCGCATCGCCGTTATCGGGTACGGATCACAAGGCAGGGGGCAGTCCCTCAATCTGCGCGATTCGGGCCTCGACGTTGTCATCGGCCTGCGCCCGGGCAAGAGCTGGGATGCGGCAACAAAAGACGGAATGAAGGTCATGAAGGTTGCCGATGCGGTCAAGAGCGCAGATATCGTCCAGATCCTTCTCCCCGATGAGCACCAGGGCGCGGTCTTTAAAAACGAGATCCTCCCCCACCTCAAGGCAAACAAGTGTCTCATGTTCTCGCACGGGTTCAACATCCATTTCGGCCAGATCGTCCCTCCTGCGACCATCGACGTCATCATGGTAGCCCCCAAGGGCCCCGGCTTCATGGTCCGCCGCCAGTACGAGGAAGGCAAGGGTGTTCCGGCCCTCATCGCCGTCCACCAGGATGCCTCCGGCAAGGCGCACAAGATTGCGCTTGCGTATGCCAAAGGAATCGGTGCCACCCGCGCCGTTGTCCTT
>JALOBP010000062.1 GCA_023228295.1 Methanoregula sp. | reverse complement strand
AACCACATAAAAACAGTGATATGCCTACAGGACTGGCATTGCCCCGACAGGAAATGAAAGAATCAGGCCTGATAAAACAGATTTTACGCCGGGGAAGAGATTTGAACTCTTGAGGTGCAGGGCACCAGTAGCTTTCAAGGCTACCGCCTTCCCGGACTAGACTACCCCGGCCGTGCTCCATATGTTGGCGTCCGGATGTAAAAAAGGCTTCTTTATCGGAATTTACCGGCACGGGAAAATGATGTTACTATAGTCCCCGCAACCATACAACCGGCAACCATTATCAGCCGGGGTTCATCACCACACCTATTCTCTTCCCGGGATAAGGGCCGCAAAGCCCACTGCAATAATCCCCAGCAGGGGCAGCAGGGGTGACTCTTGCGTTGCAGCAGGTGCCGGAGCAGTATTCACAGCCGGGATACCGGGGGTAGTTGGAATTAATTCTACAACCGGGGTATCTGCGGCAGCAGGGGTACCGGTTACCGTGAAGGTCATTGCTCCGATATACCCCCCGGCATCCGTGAAACTCACCTCATAATTACCGGACTCAGTGACCGGTATATCGACAGAAAAGTCACCCTGGTAATTCGTGTTCACATACCGGGGGCCAAAGATAATCTGGTTGCCCGGGCCTACAGCCTCGATCTGAACGCCGGAATTCTCATCGCCCGTGATCGTGCCGGCAACATACAGCTTGCCCGAGAACGGCTGGATGAGCGATGCTGATACCCTGAGTGCATCAGACCGGTCAACCAGCTGGATCACCCGCATATTAACAGCACTGCTGCTCATACCACTTGTAGGGACTTCGACCTTATAGGTACCGGTCTTCAGGCCGGTTGTATCGAACACCACCTTGAAAGACTTATCCGGTTGGATATAGGCAATCTTCCGTTGTATCTGCTCCGTTGTCGTCAGCTGGTAGTAGAGCACTACATCGATAGGTGTGCCAATGCCAAACGTGGTTGTGCCGGTTACGACAAGGGGTTTTCCCACGGTCAGGGTATCAGGTGCTTCAATATTGACCTGGTAGGCACATGCCAGATGCGGCAAAAAGAGAAGCCCAATCACCAGCAGGATGATCTTTTTCATCTGTTACCCCCGGCTGAACCATGCGTTTTTAACGTTTTTGCGTACGATCGGAGATCTTCCCGGCCACTTAAACATTACGGGATTGTTGAGCGTGTAGATATAATAGTGTTCTCTTAAATGGCATGGTGCCCGCCAGTCCCACCATATCGTGCCATGCTCTCCATTTCTTTTTATACCGGACATAAGACCTGCGGCACTATCCGCGGGAGTGAAAAATCCAAACCGGCTCAATCCATCACATCCTCCGGGGTCAGTAAAATATTTCCTCACGAGCCAGTAATGAATTACAGCCCGTGAGAAATAAAAAAATAAGCAGCGGCAGTTTGAAAAAAAGGGAAAAAAAAATCCATGAGTACCAGTGAACAATTATTCCTTTATCAGATCAACTAGTAGGATGTTCATGATTTCTGACAGGATGGAAAAACCGCTGGCTTCTTGGCGGGGAAAAGAGCGGTACGAGGATGAGGTCATGGAATGCCTCACCATCATAGTAAAGAGTGGCGGGTGCACCTATGCAGCCTGCCGTATGTGCAGTTACCGTCACGAACGTTACCATGCGGAGTCCTGCGATACACTGCTCGCTCATATGAGGGCCCAACTCGCATGGGTGATGAACGAGTATGATCCGGCAGAATACCGGATGGTCAAGATCTTCACATCGGGGAGTTTTTTTGATCCGGTTGAGGTACCCCCGGCATTCCTTGCCGATGTTGCCGGGGCATTCCGGGGAAAACTGGTGATTGCTGAAACCCGGCCGGAATATATCCTTGAAGAGACGGTCCGGCCGTTCATCGAGGCCCTTGATGACGGGACATGGAAAACCCCACTCTATTGTGCCATAGGGCTTGAAACCAGCAGCGATCTCATCCGGGAAAAGTGTATCAACAAGGGATTCACGTTTTCAGATTTCAAAGGAGCATCACAGCGGGCGCATGCTGCCGGTGCTGGTGTCAAAGCTTATTTCCTCTTCAAGCCGCTCTTCCTGACAGAAGCAGAAGCGTTATCAGACATGAAAACATCCATTTCGGACACAATACCGCATGCAGATATGTTTTCCATGAACCCCTGTACGGTCCAGCGGAATACCGAACTTGAGTTTTACTGGAAGAGGGGGGCTTACCGCCCGCCTTACCTCTGGAGTGTCCTCACGCTGCTTGCCGGCGCACCGGTCCATATGACCTGCGACCCCCTTGGGGGGGGGCAGAAACGCGGGACGCATAACTGCGGGAAATGCGACTACGAGCTGGTCAAAGGGATCCGGGATTACTCACTCAGCGGGGACCGGGATCTCATCAATGCCCTCCTGGAAACTGACTGCGGGTGCAAACAGGAATGGGAATGCGTACTTGCTGAAGAAAAACCGTATTGTATGCCGCTGACACGGTAAAAAAAATTATTTTTTCTGGAGGCGGTCCTGGATCTCGAGCTGCCGGGCGAGAAGCGGCAGGAACGTCCCGGCATCGGATACGATACCGATTGCCTGCGTGGTGCCCCGGTCCATCAGCTTGGTGAGGTGCGCAGGGTTGATGTCAACGCAGACGGTCTTCACGTTCGAAGGCAGGCAGTTGCCAACAGCGATCGAGTGGAGGAGAGTTGCGATCATCAGCACCATGCTGCACCCCACAATATGCTTTCGCATCGCATCCTGCGCCTGCATAACATCCTGAATAACATCCGGCAACGGACCGTCATCGCGGATTGAACCGGCAAGCACGAACGGAATATTATTCTTTACACATTCATACATGATCCCGCCGGTTATCACACCAGTATCAACTGCATTTTTAATGGATCCGGCCCGCATGATCTCGCTGATAGCATAGATGTGGTGCTTATGCCCGCCCATTACGGGATTACCTGTGGAAATATCCATCCCGAGTGAAGTGCCGTAGAGGTTGTATTCGATATCATGGGTCGCAAGGGCATTGCCGGCAAAGAGAACATTGACGTACCCGTTGTGGATCATGCCGGCAAGGGCTTTGTCAGCGCCGGTATGGATAATAGCCGGTCCACCAACAACCGCAATTTTTCCGCCTTTTTTACGGATATCAAGGATCTCTTTTGCGATCTTGGCAATCAGGGTCTCGCTGGGGCGTTCGGAAGATACCGTCCCGTGCATGAACTCGAACGTGCTCTGTTCCCGGGGCCTTTCAGGATAGATGACACTCACTCCCTGTTCACCAACAACAACAAGGTCCCCTTTCTGGATTTTCCCTAAGGCTTTTGCAGTTGCGGTTTTTCTTACCGGATCAACTACGACAAGGAAATCCATCTCGATTGCGGCGACATCTATCCACTCCCCCCCGTACTTGACTTGAGTGGGGTGGTTGGAAGTTGTATAGAACCCCTTGGGGACATGGCAATCCGCATCAGCAGCAACCAGGTGGACATCCTTGACTTCGACCGGGCGGGCTCCGAGACGGTGGACTTCAGAAAGGATGGCCATCAGTTTTTCCTTGCCCGAAGCATTGATCCGCAGGCGGGCAAAACTCGGATCGGTCTTCTTCTTGCCGATATCAAAGACAAGGATCTCGAAGTTACCGCCCATGTCCATGACCCGGTCAAAGAGCTGGGTCATGATCCCTGAGTCGATGATGTGACCCTTCAGCTCTATCTCCTGCGATTCGCCCATAGTACCACTGATCTTGGTGATCAACATTTATATGCATTGTCCAGAAATACGGCTGAATTGCCCGTATTTTGCAACGATTGTCACAAAATGAAACGTATCGGAGCAGATTTATACCGCAGTCAGAAAATAGTCAGGCACATTTCAGGAATGATTCTGCCCGGGCAAGATCTTCCCGGGTATTGACATTCAGGGCCAGCCGGGGCTCATCAAGCAGGAGTTTTGATTCATCCTGCTCTTCATCAATGCCGTCACCCAGGAGGATATTGAGGCCGGCCGGGCAGGATTCTGTTCCGGCGATTGTTTCCCGGTAGGGCATACCGCCCGGACTGGATTTGACCAGACGGGCCGGTACCCACGTGGACAACGCATCCTTTCCGCAGGCATGGTAGGAGACGATGACGGAGGTGATAATTTCCGGGATAATACAGGGAATATCAGAAACACTGATGATGACCGGCCCTGTCTCTTCAAGGTCATTGACAGCTCCCACCATGTCTTCAATGAATCCTGTGCCGCGGGTCTTTGCAACCGTTATACCCTGTGCCCGGCACCAGTTCATGGTCATTGAGGTCTTTTGCGATGCAACAACCACGGGTTCGCATCCTGCCAGACGGAACGCGTCGATGACATATCCAATCATCGGCCGGCCGCATACCGGGATAAGGGGTTTTTCCCCCAGGGAAAGGCGGCTTCCCGCGCCGCCGGCCATGATCAGCGCACGCACGATGCCAGCGCCTCCAGCATCTGTGAATTCTCGTCAGGCGTCCTTACGGCGATACGGATACTGGCAGGAAGACCAAAGGAGGTGCAGTCGCGGACGAGAATATTTTTCCTGGCAAGGGCCTGGCACAGGGGACCAACATTCCGTCCGCATTCAACGAGAAGATAATTTACCGATGATGGCTGACAGGTAAGGCCCAGATTCGTGATTCCGGATACAAGCCGGTCGCGTTCTTTTCCGATAGCAGCCCGGGATTGAGCAAGATCGTCGAGATGCAGAAGCGCCTGAAGGGCAAAAGTTTCTGCATATGCATTCACACACCAGGGAGACCGGGCCGTCTCGATCTTCTCGATAAGATCGGGATTACCAAAACCAAAACCGATCCGCAGTCCAGGCACGGAAAATGATTTAGTCAGGGAGTGGAGGACAAACAGGTGGGGATCCCGGATATCCGAAAGACTCTGCTGAGGGTCTGAAAGACCAATGAAAGCTTCATCGCAGAACAGGATCCCGCTGTGGCGCCGCACCCGCTCGAGCCGGGTGATAAGATTGCTTTTTGTCTGCAAAGTCCCGGTCGGGTTATTGGGATTGCAGACAAAACAGACATCTGCCGCATCCGCATCCGGGGTACGATCTGCTCCGGCAAGCCGGGCCGAGAGTTCATATTCCCCGAATGTAGGCGGCTCAATAAAATAGCGCCCGTTCCCGCAGGTTCGCCCGAGCGTGACTGAACAAAATACCCGGATAATCTCGATGGATCCGTTACCTACGCAAATCTCGGCAGGATCGCGGGAAAAGACACTCCCGATCCGGTCCTTAAGCTCGCTATAGGTATCATCCGGGTAATATGACAGATCGGATGGATCGGCGTGCCAGTCCACTTTTGGGGGGAACGGGTTGACACTCGCGCTGAAATCCAGCACGGATTTATTAGTTTTTTCCCGCTGCAGTTTTCCGGTGCCACCATGAATAATACGTTTGGGAAAGTCAACAACCACTAAAATCCGCTCCGTTTCTAGAATACTTTAATTTAGAGTCATAAATGCGTTGTGAGACGCTCCAAAGATGCAAAGAAGAAAGTTTATATACATCAAGGTTATATTTTGTTTCATCTGGTTAAGTCAGACACAAGGATTCTCTTTGTCTGACATATGCATGACAGAAGCCAGACATATGTCAGAAATGTGAGAAACGATGATGCAAAGAATCACGCTCAGGTTGCCAGAACAGCAGATCAACCTCCTCCAGCAGTTGGTTGATTCAGGGGAATACCCCAATGTATCAGAGGCTGTAAGGGCAGCCGTCCGTGATCTTGTTGAAAAACGCGCCAGCCGTGTCCTGAAGGAAAGCGACCAGGTTTCATTCAAGGTTTGAGAGGGTAGAAATGCAAAGCATAATCAACGACGCATTAAAAAACGCCGAGCTTGAAAAAGAAGTAAGCAAGGCAAGCAGCGCAACAGCGATGGAAGATGACTTCGTAGGCCAGCCAAGAATTGTCATTATTGGTTGCGGAGGCGCCGGGAACAACACCGTGAACCGTATCCACCACATGGGCGTTTCCGGTGCTGAAACGATCGCGATCAACACGGACAAGCAGCACCTGGACATGATCCAGGCCGACAAGCGCATCCTTATTGGCAAATCCTTAACCAAGGGTCTCGGTGCCGGCGGTTACCCGGATGTCGGAAAGCGTGCAGCCGAGATGGCCCGCCCGACTCTTGAAGCAATTCTTGAATCAGCAGACCTTGTCTTCATCACAGCAGGCATGGGAGGCGGTACCGGTACCGGTTCCGCACCCGTAGTAGCCCAGATCGCAAAGGAACAGGGCGCAATTGTCGTCGGAATGGTCAGCTACCCGTTCCAGGTTGAGAAGGCACGCCTTATCCGTGCAGAAGAGGGGCTTGAAGCATTCGCAGCAGCTGCAGACTCCGTCATTGTCCTCGACAACAACCGGCTGAAGAACTTCGTCCCGAACCTCCCGCTCGGCCAGGCATTCTCAGTCATGGACCAGCTCATTGGCGAGACCGTCAAGGGCATCTCCGAGACCATCACCGAGCCGTCGCTCATCAACATTGACTATGCCGATGTCCGCGCCATCATGTCCAAGGGCGGCGTTGCAGTCATGCTCGTAGGAGAAAGCAAGCAGCAGAACAAGGCAGAGAGCGTTGTCCGCGAGTGCCTGTCCAATCCGATGCTCGACATCGACTACCGCGGCGCAACCGGCAGCCTGATCCACATCACGGGCGGCACCGACCTCACCTTACAGGATGCAGAAGAAGTCGCAACCTCGCTCACCTACGAACTCGACCCCCACGCAGACGTCATCTGGGGCGCCCGCGTCCGGAGCGACATGGAGGGCAAGATCCGTGTCCTCGCCATCATGACCGGCGTCAAGAGCGCACAGATCCTCGGCACCCGCCAGTCATACAAGACGATGATCAACGACATCGACAACAAGCGCTCCAACCCCAAGGCAGTAGAGATGCCCGCACCACGGAGAACCAGCGGCGGCAGGGACCAGCCAAGTGGCGGCGGCGTCCTTGAATGGGTCGGTTAATACCACACACCACGCACAATCAAAACTCTGAATTATCAACTATTCAACAGTCAATCCGGAAACGGTTGGTTCCTAAAAACAACCAACATCATTTTTGATTAGCATTTCTTTTCCCGAAGCACTTCAGGCCATCCGGGAAACGGCACCACATACAATTACCCCGTCGTTCCGGCGAAACACTTAATAATTCATCGCTCCTTTAAAATATAGTACATTCGACCAATCCTTCGCTTGAGAGGATGGGGGCAATAATCCGGTCCACGGTTGTGCCCCGGTATCGGGAGTTGAACATCATGAACAGAGTGTTGAACAAAGGTTTCGTATCGAAGCCTTTCTGTAATCCTGTGCCTCATGCCTTTTCTGGTGTTTTTCGTCCTGCATCCCGCATGCAGAGTGTTTTGATGAGTATAAAAGCAGAGCCCTTTGGCCGGGCCGTCCTGCACAAAAATACCTCATCCACACGCCCGCATCTTTTGCGAATGGAGAATCTGATGGGGAGTGGTAACGCATGTTGAACGATTTGATGGAAAAGAGAAAGAAAACCCTTGCAGAGTCTGAAGAACACAAAAATCACCGCAACGATCTTAACGCCAATGCGAGCAAGTTCGCCCGCGAGCGCAATACCTTAAACAACCAGACCCGCGAGTTCGTCGAGGAAGCGCAGAAGAACAAGGACCTCAGGGACAAATACAACCAGGAAGTTCTTGACATCAAAGCCCAGCGCAACGAGTTCAATGACAAGGCCAATGTCCTCTTCGAAGATATCGAGGCTTTCAAAAAAGAGCACGGCACCCAGAAGAACCGGGGGGTCAAGGAACTCCAGAAGCAGATCGAATACATGGAGTACCGCCAGCAGACCGAGGTCTTCACCACTGATAAGGAACGCGAGCTGATCGACAAGATCAAGCAGATGAAGAGCCAGGTCCGCGAGCAGGAGGCCGAACTCGAACAGAACAAGGAGATGCACACCAAGATCACCGAGGCACGGGAATTCAGGAAGGAAGCTTCCGATCTCCACGCCAAGGTGACCGAGGTTGCCGAGCTGGCCCAGAAGCACCACGACCTGATGGTCGAGTCCTACCGCAAGGCCGACAAGTCACGCGAGGCTGCAGACGCAAGCCACAAGAGCTTTGTTGAGGCACAGGAAGCCGCCGATGCCGAGCACAAGTTCTTCATCACCTGCCAGAAGGAACTCCGCGATTACGACAAGGTCATTTCCGGCCTCCGCAAGAAAACCCGTAAGGTCAAGGTCACAAAAGAGCAAAAGGCAGTCCGGAAAGAAGCAGAGAGTCTCTTCAAGAACTTCCGTGCCGGTGAAAAACTCACCACCGACGATCTCCTGCTCCTCCAGCGCTCAAAACTGGTCTAATCTCTATTTCCGTTCTTTTTTTACCGTCAGGAATGATTTAATAGATATCCTGCGACCTTATTGTACTAATGACGCAGGGGCGCACACTGGTCTTAAGTGTCGACCGGGATGACGATATCGGGTGGAAAGGCAAGGTCGAGAGCCCATGCATTGGCCGTGCCGCATGCCTCACGGCAGCAACCACGCTTGCGCTTGCCGATCCTGAGGATTCCGACATCAACGCCATCTTCTCTGCTATCAAGATATACGATGAACTCATCGCAAAAGGCGAAGAGGCAGCTATTGCAGTGGTTGCCGGCAACCACCTCCATATGATCGAAGGCGATCGAAAGATCGCCGCGTCACTCGAACAGGTAGTCAGTGAGACGCAGGTCTCGAACTGCATCCTTGTTACGGACGGCGCGGAGGACGAATATGTCATCCCCATCATCCAGTCAAAGATCCCGGTCTCCAGCATCAAGCGGGTCATCGTCAACCAGATGCCCAATCTCGAGGGCACCTACTATATCCTCAAAAAACTCCTGGACGATCCTAAGATCTCCCGTATGGTCTTCATTCCCATAGGTCTTGCGATGCTCCTCTATGCCATTGCCTACCTTGCAGGCTGGCCCGGCGCTGCAACCATCATTGTTGTAGGAGTCATCGGGAGCTACATGCTCTACAAGGGATTCGGGTTCGATGAACTCGTACACGGCATCATTGATACGCTCCGTATCTCGCTCTCGCGGGGACGGTTCTCGTTCATCACCTACACCATTACCATCCTCCTCATAGTCATCGGCGCCACCGCAGGATTCTTCAATGTCCTGAAGTACTACACAACCGACGGGAGTCTTGGCCTGGTCCTGTACCTGATGACCTTTATCTTTGGTGCTGTGGAGTGGCTCGTCATTGCCGGCCTCGTCCTCTCGGTCGGCATCATTATTGACGTCTACTCCAATGAGCGTGAGAACCTCGGCAAGGTAATCGTCTTCCCCTTCTTTGTCGCAGCAATCGGTTTAATCCTCTATGGCGCAAGCGTCTTCCTCATAGCGATGAATGAGATTCCGGACTTCCCGTTCTCCGCTGATTCGGCCTACACATCCATCTTCCAGGCCACTGTTGCCGGAATTGCCACGGCAATTGTCGGCGTGGTCATCCAGTTCTTCATAAACCGGCGGATAATCGAACAGCGGAAACAGGAAATCATCGAAGTCATATAAGCGGTGCCAGGAAGGGTCCGGCAGGTTGGAATACCGAATAACGTTCCACAAGGATATCCGCGGATACCGAGACCTGGTGAGGAAAACGGAACCGTTTTTTTTTAAAGAAGACAGAACCATCAGGGCTCCTGGTGCCATGGGACAATCCATATGAACCTGCGGGAAAACAAAAGATGGTAGGGAAATAGGGCTCTATTGGCTTGACGTTGCGGCATTACATTCATCGGCCTGTACCTCAACAAATGAGACCCGCGGTTGTATGGGAATTTATTACAAATGCGAAAACGAGCACTGATCAAAAAAACCATCAGGTATGAGGGATTTCATTACCCGCAGCACCCTCGGGCGGTGGAGCTGGACTCCCGTCAGCAAAATATCCCATTCCGCCCGGGAAACGGTTGGTCTGGGTGAAATTCTTCATGGCTTGCGGAGAGTGAACCGAAAGATTGGGAACAACGATATTGAAAGTATGGGCCGGATACCAGAAAACACCGTTGCCGTACGAGTGCGCTGCTTCTTCAACTGTAAAATCGGCACTCGATAGATCGATACGATTCATCCGTGCATCATGGTAGTTGAGAATCTTCATAAGCTTGTTCTTAAGATCCTGTTTCCCGAACAAAAAGAAGATGAAACGGGTGCCTTCATCAACAGAGTAGTCCACATGGATTGTTGCCGTGCCGTTATCCAGCGCGATTTGGACCTGTTCAACCGTGATATAGCCGTACCGGTCATCCTCAGCAGCCAGGACGGGAAGTGTCATGCCCGACAGGAGAATGAGGATGAGTACGATAGCACCGGCTCGCATAGTATTAGTACCTGCGTGAAGACACCATAAAATGTTTTTGGGAAAATACAGAAAAATCCAACAGGAAAAAACGCGCAATTTGTTGCGGGAAGGGAAAAACAGGGTTATTTATTATTGACAAGGATGATCTCGATAGACGACACGTTGGTCTTGCCGGCATCCGTGTCGATTACTTCAGTCGAGGTCACGATCTCTTTCTTGGTAACATCATCAAGGAAACGGTTCAGGGCAATTTCCGCGGTATCGACAGCCCGTGAGATTGCCTTTCCCCGGGCCTTGATGGCCACTTCCGCTGCACCATTGTTGAACTGGGTCACTACTGCTAGGACATAGTTCATGACAGGCTTGTTGCCTACGAATACGGTATTTTCTCTGGGCTGCTGCACTATGATTCCTCCATGATCAGAGATACTTCTTTTTGACAATGAGTTCTGCGTTCAGTACACTGGCACCCGCTGCCCCGCGGATGGTGTTGTGGCCCATGGCCACGAACCGTATGCCCTCGCGGAGCCGGCCAACAGAGACGGTCATCCCGTTTCCGCGCATCCGGTCAAGGCGGGGCTGCGGGCGATCGGGTTCGTCATCAAAGAAGTGGACCGACTCTTTTGGCTGGGTCGGGAGTCCCTTGATCGGCGGTTTGTAATCACGGAAGGCCTTTTTGAGTTTGTCAACCGGTTCTTTGATATCAACCCATAGTGCCATGGTATGCCCGTCGATCACCGGCACGCGGTGGCAGCTGGCACTGACCTTGAAGGGAGCGTTCTGCACCTTCTTTCCCTTGAGCGTACCCATGATCTTGAGTGCCTCGGTCTCCATCTTCTCCTCTTCCTTTCCGATATACGGGACTACATTATCGAAGATGGACATGGCAGCAATCCCTTCGAATCCAGCTCCGGAAATTGCCTGCATGGTGGCAACCCTTACATCGGTAAATCTGAACTGGCGCAGGGGGGCGAGGCCACAAACCATCATGATGGTCGAACAGTTCGGGTTCGTGACAATGAACCCATCACGGCCGGCATCCTTCTGAACATCGATAAGACCAAGATGCTCCGGGTTCACTTCCGGCACAACCAGCGGGATGTCCGGCTGCATCCGGTAGGAACTGGCATTGCTGCAGACCGCGATACCGGCATCGGCAAATTCTTTCTCAACATCCGTGGCGATCTCCGCCGGAAGTGCAGAGAAAACAAGGTCGACATCCTTCATCCCCTTAGGGGAGGTAGGGACAACTTTTATCTTCCCTGTTTTTTCCGGGAATGGCGATTCAAGACGCCATTTTACCACTTTTTCATACGGCTTTCCCGCACTGCGTTCAGAAGCGGCGAGGGTCGATAAATTGAACCAGGGATGATTTGCTAACTGTTCAACGAATCGCTGACCAACCGCACCCGTTGCTCCGAGCACTCCAACATTGATCATGGTGTCAGGTCCTGTATAGTTCTCGTATATGTTACCCCGTTTGTCATTGATTGGCGGGTTGTAAAATCCCATTTCACCTGCGATGATAAAAACATTGGTTTTTAACAATTATAAAAAAGGCCGCATGGGTCTCACCGGTTCACGCCGTGAAAAGCCAGAATGAGCTCAAGTCTGCAGAATACATGAGAAAGGGGATGGTTACAAAATTAAAAAAGCAGGTCGGCTTTATTCCATGTGAATTGCTTCAGACGGACAGACATCCACACAGGTCTGGCAGTCAACGCACATGTCCTTGTCCACTTTTGCCTTGTCGTTCTCCATGGCGATAGCTGATGCAGGGCATTCACTCACGCAGGTCTCGCACCCGGTACATTTATTCTCATCAATGACTGCAACCATAGCATTTACTCCATGCTGATGGCTTCAGACGGGCAGACATCCACACAGGTCTGGCAGTCAACGCACATGTCCTTGTCCACGTTTGCCTTCTCACTGTCCATCGCGATGGCTGACGCGGGGCATTCACTGACACAGGTCTCGCACCCGGTACATTTCACATTATCAATGATAGCTACCATCTCTGTTACTCCATCGTAGCTATGTGCGATACAGAGAAAAAAAGGATTGCATTCTGCACCGTAAAAAAAGAAGAGAGTTATTGTTTTTTCAGGCCGAGCACATCGCTCATGCCATAGATGCCAGGCTTCTTTCCCACGACCCAGCGGGCTGCAACAAGGGCACCACTCGCAAAGACCGAGCGGTCATATGCCCGGTGGGAGAGCTCGATGGTCTCGAAGTTCTTCGAGTACATGACCTTATGGTCGCCCACAATATCGCCACCGCGGATGACATGGACACCAATCTCGTTCTTGCGCTCGGTCATACCTTCGCGCCCGTACATCTTATCGCGGGTCCCGGCTTCCTCGTCTATGATCTGGAGGATAGACTTGGCCGTGCCACTCGGTGCATCTCTCTTGGCACGATGATGGGCCTCGATAACCTCAATATCGTATTCCTTGAGGAGTTTTGCTGATTCCCGCACCAGCTGCAAGAAGATGGCGACACCAATCGAGAAGTTGCTGGTGATGACAGCCGGGACATGCCCATTGATAGCCGCCTCCATTTCCTTGTGCTGTTCAGGAGTGATCCCGGTGGTCCCGACAATGAGGGCACAATTGTTCCGGGCCGCCATCCTGACATTTCCAACCGTAGCACTAGCGATGGTGAAGTCGATCAGGACATCCGCGCTGGTCTTCTTGATGAGTGCCTCGGCATCCTTGCTCTCGACAATATCGGCCCCGAAAAATGTGCTGGCCTTGAGGTTGATGCCCCCGACCAGTTCCATGTCCGGGGCGTCGTGGACCATCCGCCCGATGGTCTGGCCCATCCTGCCCGAGGCACCACATACGATTACCTTAATCATGATCAGGTCACCGGGTCCGTCGTGCTGCGGGTTTCGTTACAACTGCTTTTTTTGATGCAACCTTCTTCGCTGCAGTCACCGGTTTTTTCGCTGCAGGTTTCGAGGGAACTGCTTTTTTCGCTGCAGTCACCGGCTTCTTTGCAGCAGGTACCTTCTTTGCGGCACTTTTCGGGATCGTTGCGAGCACTTTTTTGAGTTCTTCAGTCTTCCTGGAATCAAGATCGGTGAGCGGGAGCCGCACCGGGCCACCGGCCATTCCCAGAAGTTCAACAGCTTTCTTGACCGGGATCGGGTTCGTGTCGATGAACATCGACCGGAAGAGAGGCGATAGTGCGAAATTGAGCACGAGGGCTTTCTGGTAGTCCCCCAACAGTATGGCATCGTATAGCTCGACCATCCGCTTCGGGTCGACATTTGCCGCAACCGAGATAACACCGGCACCACCCAGGGCCATAATGGGCAGGGTAATAGTATCATCACCGGAGATCACAATGAAATCGTCATCCTGGGTCTCCTCGATGATCCGGGAGATTTGGGTGATATTGCCGCTCGCTTCCTTGACCCCCCAGATATTCGGATGCTGTGCAAGTTCCACGATTAGATCCGGCTCAAGGTTCTGGCCGGTCCGGCTCGGAACATTGTAGATTATGACCGGAATGTCGAGGTCTGCGAGCTTGTGGTAGTGCTTGATGAGACCTGCACGATTCGGCTTGTTGTAATACGGACTGATGGCAAGCACGCCATCAGCACCGAGGTCCCTGGCGGACTTCGTGAGCCGGACTGCCTCAGCCGTGTTGTTGGAACCGGTACCGGCAAGCACCGGGATCTTTCCGTTGACCGTATCGACCGTGACCTTGATTACCGTCTCGTGTTCCTCGAACGTGAGCGTGGCTGATTCGCCAGTCGAACCGCAGGGCACAATCCCATGGATACCACGGGAAAGAAGAAAACCGATGTTTTTCTCCAAGCCCGGAATATCCAGGCTCATTGAAGGGTTTCTTTTAAAAGGGGTAATTATTGCCGGTAGGACACCTTCAAACATGAATAGGTTTATGAGTGTCTTTTAGTATTTACTTTTCTTGTTATGTAGCCGGCAACCCGGTTCCTTACGCGCTTGCTGCTGATGACCGCAGATGCGCCGAGCTGTTGCTTGTTCTCATCAAAATTGTTCGTGAAATACTCGCGCTGCTTGACTAACAGTTCATTGCCGAGCGATTTGATGTAGGACGGTTTGATTCCCATTGATGGTTCCTCTGAAGTTCACTATTTTAAATGCGGCCCGAGCAGATAATGATATTGTTTACAACGTCGGCTGGATCCTCTCCGGAAATCACGAGCCGGGATTGCGTTTTGTCCGGGTTTTTCTCATAAATCACGTCGGGGACATCACATTTGCAACAGAATGCAATGCCCCAGTCCATCGTACCGGTTCCCCGACCGGCCGGTGCCGCAGTAAAGGAAGCACATTCCAGGAACAGGTCATGTTCAAAAACAGAGAGCGCACGGTCAGAGAACTGGAGAACTGCCGCGCTCCGTATCACCGGATTGAACTTCATGACCGTGAGGATAGCCCGGACAACCGGCTCGTCTGTACCGAACGTACAGGTACAGGCTGCCCGGTCGTTGCGGATCCCGATACGGACTGCGGCAACCCCACTGCTGTCCCGTGCGCCTTTCAGGGCAAACCCGAACGAGACGCCTTCCGGGGGAATAAGCCTGGCACTCACCGGCGTTTTGAGCAGCAGCTCACGCGCGGCATCGAGCGATGAGATAACAAAGGCCCGTTCGCGTGCAGGATCCATGGCAATCCAATAATGGCAGTATCAGGACATTAAGCCTCGTGATTATCGGAGCCCGAGTTCGAACCGGATCTCCATCATCCCCCGCAGGGCATGATCGTAGAAAAGCGGCAGTTCCATCAGGGACGAGACCAGCGCGATACGGCTGCGGTCGCAACCTGCGGCAAAGGACTTCTCTTTTGCCTTTTTTGTTATTGTCTTTACCGACACGTCAGAAAGGTTTCCCCCCTTGACAAGGGCACAGGCAATGACAAGGCCGGATGCACTATCCGCAGCCTGGAGGGCAATCTCCACCGGCAGCGCGTACGGCACCGTATGGAGGAGATGGTTATGACCAGCAACAATGCCTGCAATGATGTCAGGTACCCCGGCCGACCGCAGGATCGTTGCACCCGCAATCCCGTGCCGCTGCATATCTCCCGAAATCTCCTCAAAATCAATGTCGTGAAGGATCCCGATTTCTTCCCAGAGTGCCGCATCACCCCCAAGGGTGCCGGCAACCGCTTTCATGACAGCGCCTGTTGCAAGGCAGTGGTTCACAAGACTATCCTCGTGCACATGCTGGCGTAAGAGGCAGATTGCTGCAGTACGGTCCATAATTATCCGATGTCTGCCGGCCCACATGAGGATTTCCTTTTTGTGAAGCGATCTTGGATAAGCCTATATCTCCAGGGAGCCAAAATTAAAAGCAATGGACGCGCGACTTCTTGATGTGGTCATCGGTGTGGCTGCATTTATCGTTCTTTGTGTAATGCTGGCCGTTCTCCCGATGGTGATGACACCGGCATATGCCTACCTTGCAGCAATCATCATATTCATCCTCTTCCTCTCCGGTGCCGGGTATCTTGTAAACGACAAGATCACGTAGGCGGAACAGCCGGATCATTCTTTTTTGTTTTCCCTGGCCCGGCATTTACCGGCCCGGTTTTCCCGGGTTCGGGTTTTGCAGGTTCGGTTTTCACCGGTTTCTTCATCTTTGCCATATCCCGCTTCTTTACCTTGTAATAACTGAGCGGGTGGTTCACTTTCTCGCAGAGAGCATCGTGGTGGACGCAGAGACCGGTAGTCCGCATCGCGGCACATGCAGGTGCAGTGTACTCGGTCCCCGATCCGCCCCGGCCCGTGATATGCTCGACCTGGTACATCGTCTTCTCCGGATCAAAATCCGGTGAGCGGGCATAGAGCTGGGCGATTGCGGGGACATCCATTCCCACCGTGTGGACGAACGTGGTCAGCGCAAACCGACCTGCATGCGTGAGATTGGTACCGGAAGTGAGGGCCGTAATGAGGGCCTGCATACAGGGCGGGAATGCACTCTCCTCGATAGATCCGAACTGCTGGAGCATCTGCTGCTGGTATTCCACTTTGATCGATTCGGCAACCGGTGCCAGCTGCTGGCAGATCGCTTTGGGGACATGGTAGGGCAGGTCCCTCCTGAGAATTACCCGGATCCGCTCACGCAGGAGTTGGAGCAGTTCTTCTTTTTTAATCTCGACAAGCCCGTTCTTTACACGCCGGTTGACAAGCTTGAAACGGTCTTCATGCAGGACAGAAACGATCTCTACATAATCTGCAAGAGGCATCCGGTCCCGGGATAAGTCAATCCGGAATTCCGCTGCAAGGTACGTTGCAATCCTGCTGTTGTGTTCATCATCCAGAACTGCATGCTCGTTCCAGCCTGTTTCTGAGTCAGAACCGGTCTCCGCATTGAGAAAATAGTAGGCGCGCTCGGCTTCGTACCGGGCGAGACGGTCATAGAGCTGCTTGTCCTGCACGCACGAAACAATAATCCTTGCAAGCACGTAACATGCGATCTCCTCATCGTCACGGTGCTGGAAATGCGCTGCAATGGTTTTTTTTGAGGCTAACGCCTGGTTGATCCGTTTCACTGCAAGACCGGTTAAAAACGCTCCCTTCTCCTCTTTCAGCAACTGGTCAATGGGAGGAAATGATTTCTTGATATGGTCCTGGGCTTTTTTTAAAAACGGAAAATGGGAAAGTTCCTTTGCTGATGGAGAATAGTCCATCAGTCAGCCTCAATGCGGGGCGCAAGGAGGTACTCGACATGCCCGTTCCCGCCGGCAATATCGAACGAGAACCGGACCGGGTGGTCAATGCCAAGGAAAATTTCCACTTCGGCTGCCTTGCTCATGACCTTGCCCATATCCTTGAGATAGTCGAGGGAAAAGAGCGAGCGGGCTTCTGCCGGGGTGAGCGATACCAGCTCGTCTTTGGAAAACTCGCGCCGGATATTGTCGGTGTCGCCTTCGGCAACAAGGTAGAAGGTCTGGTCCTTGGGGTTGATGCCCATCGCGATCTTGTCGGAGATGACCGCGGCCGCCTTCAGTGCGTTGTTGAGGTCTTCACCTTTGATAACGATCTTGCCCGGCAGGTTGATGGTCGGGGGGTTCGGATCTTTCCGGATGGTGTTGGTGTCAAGGAGCGTGATGGAGTAGTGGTAGCCGTGGACCGAGACGGACATCTTCTGAGCATTATCGGCCATGTCAAGGCTGATGATATCGCCTTTATTGGCCATGCCAAAGATGTTCTTCATCTTGGATATGTCGATCCCGAGCTGGCTCTTTGTTGCATTATAGGAGTCAAACGCCTCCTTCTTTAAGGTCATGCCAATCATCGCCACGTTTGCCGTATCAACAGCCCGCGTGGAGAAACCGTCATCATCGGTATGCAGCCGGCACTCGGGGATGAGGGCCGAGATCGCATCGATCGCTTCCTTGAAAATATCTGCATCAATCGTTGCTTTTAACATCGCTTACCCCTTAATACAATCTCTTATACAGTATATCGACCTACGTTAATTATAGCGTTTTGGGTTTACGACCCGGGTTTTGGGGGAAAAACAGGTACTATGGGTTCACAGTGGGGATATGATAAGGCGTACATGCGGGCAAAACACGAGGGCTACCGCTCCCGTGCAGCGTACAAGTTACTGGAGATCCAGAAGAAATTCGAGATTATCCGGCGCGATGACAATATCGTAGATCTCGGCGCCGCACCGGGCAGCTGGCTGCAGGTGCTCCGGACACTCACAGACGCCCGGGTGGTCGGCATCGATCTCAATCCCATTGCCCACCTTGACGGCGTGGAGACCCTTGAAGGCGACCTCAACGATAAGGAGATCCAGGAGCAGGTCAAAAGCATGCTTGGTATCGTCAACGTCGTTGTGTGCGATGCTGCCCCCAAGATCTCCGGCCACAAGAGTTATGACCAGGCGCGGATCATCGAACTGAACGAGCAGGCCCTCTCCTTTGCCTGCAAAGTATTGAAGCACGGGGGAAATTTCGCAGTCAAATCTTTCCAGGGCACGGATTTCCCCGAGCTCTACGCCGACACCAAACAACATTTTCACGCGGTCAAGACCCTGAGCACCAAGTCGAGCCGCAAAGGGAGCACCGAGCTCTATATCATTGCAAAGAATTTCGTGGATTGATAGTAACCATGGTTCTCAAGGATCCTTTTGACCGTCCCATCAGCAACATCCGGATCAGCCTTACGCCACGGTGCAACCTGAACTGCATTTACTGCCACCGCGAGGGCGAGCTGAAACCCGAAGCCGAGCTCTCGCAGGAACAAGTTGCAGAGATCCTGAGAGTTTCTGCGGGTTTTGGGATCCGCAGTGTCAAATTTACCGGTGGCGAACCGCTCGTAAGAAAAGATATCATCGATATCATCCGTTCCGTCCCGCCGACCATGGAGTCTTCGATGACCACGAACGGGACGCTCCTTGCAGAATATGCCCGGGATCTCAAAGAGGCCGGCATGAAACGGGTGAACGTAAGCATCGACAGTATCAATCACGAGACCTACAAAAAGATCACCGGTTCAGACCAGCTCAGTAATGTCCTTGAGGGTATGGAAGCAGGTCTCAAAGCCGGCCTGACACCCATCAAGATCAACATGGTCGTACTTGAAGGGATCAACGATCACGAGATCGATGATTTCCTTGCCTATATCCGGGGCAACCGCAACCTTGTCCTGCAGCTCATCGAGCTCATGGACTTCAATGCCTGCGAGCACCATTCAAAACTGGACGGGCTCGAGACCTCGCTTGCATCCCGCTCAAAGCAGATCATCACGAGGCGGATGCATCACCGGAAAAAATACTGCCTTGACGGTGCCGAAGTCGAGGTTGTCCGCCCGCGCCACAACTCGGAGTTCTGCGCATTCTGCAACCGGCTCCGCGTGACATCGGATGGGAAACTCAAGCCCTGCCTTCTCCGCACCGATAACCATGTCGACATCCGCGGGAAGAGCGGGGCAGAACTCGAGGACCTGTTCCGGAAGGCAGTGTCGCTTCGGGAACCGTTCTACAAGTGATTATTTTCCGTTTTTTCACATTTACCGGTTACTGGTGACCGGTCTATCGGAAATTTTCCCGTATGCACCATGAGTATTTACTTCATGTTTTCCGGGCAGGAATAACAAAAAACCTCAAATGCAATCCATATGTTTATATTAATCTTGCCCATATTCAGCATTGTTTTGCTTCTGTCCGAATTGTGTCGGATGGACAAAATCACACAAAGAATGGTTCATAGCAGATATAACAACAGAATGACCGGGAATATTCACCTGATTCACGGGGATCCGGAGAAAAGAGGATATCATGCCGAACATTGACGATTTTACCCTCAAAGATATGGTTGATTTTTCCGCTGCATTCCGGAAGATGGGGACGGATGCAGCAAGTATGGATGTGGTGGCTGACAGGATTGTCCATTACCTGTATGAGAATCTGGTTGATAAAAAAACCGGGGCAAAAGGCTGTGCCCTGGTGCGGTTCTTCAAGACATATCCCTACGGGAATCTTGATCCCGAGCTTCAGGAATCTGCACGGAGCGTATTGAAGGGCTCGTCCGCAT
>JALOBP010000145.1 GCA_023228295.1 Methanoregula sp. | reverse complement strand
TCACAGGTCAGTTCTCTTAAAAAACACCCCGGGCTTGTGCTGGAGAAAACGGATACCCGGAGAACATTTATAGGGTACCTGCGCGAGATTGAAACCAGATACAAATAACCTCACTCTCTATGAATACCACTCAATCGTTTCCAAAGGTTTCCGGTGTCCTCATTACGCTCGCTGCAGCAACCGTACTCTTCGCAGGGATACAGGCTGCATCCCCTATTCTCGGCCCGTTTATTTTGTCGGTCTATCTTACGCTTATCTTCGGCACGCTCCTCCACTGGTTTGAACGAAAAGGTCTCTCCACCCGCACGGCTCTTACCCTCACCCTGGTAATCTTCTTCGCCATCATTGGTATTTTCATTGTTATGATAGTCGGGTCATTTATCCAGTTCCTGTCCGATCTACCCGGTTACCTGGTGAAACTTGAGAGCAGCCTTGAACACGCCAGCCCGTTTTTCATTTCGGTCGGGATCGATCCAGCATCCATGACAATCCAGAACATTCTCCAGTCCTTTTCTGCCGAAATCCACGTTTTTTTTACCAATCTCTGGGAGATGGCAAGTCCCCTGCTCCTGATCGTTCTCACCACCCTCTTTTTACTCTTTGAGGCAAGGGGATTCTCGCAAAAGCTGCAGATCATCATTCGAGAACACCGGCCCGGTGACCTGAACAAGTTCATTGCTCTTGCACAGAAAAACATTGATTACCTCGTCATCAGGACAGAAGTGAACCTTGCATCAGGGATCGGAACGGGTGTCGTTCTCTCACTTCTCGGGGTAAAATACGCCATATTCTGGGGTTTTTTAGCCTTCCTTCTCGGTTTCATCCCGAATATCGGGTTCTGGATTGCCATTATTCCGCCAACGCTCCTTGCCTGGTTCGATCTTGGTCCTGTACAAGCTATCCTGGTAATTATCGGATCAGGACTGAGTGACTTCCTTGCCGAATACATCCTGTACACCCACCTCGCAGCCGTGGGACTGGACCTATCTACTGCGGTTGTGTTCATCTCTCTTTTTTTCTGGGGATGGATTCTTGGCGGAATCGGGTTTCTTCTTGCAGCTCCCTTAACGCTCTGCGTTCAGATGTTCTGTGAACTTTTTGAAGAGACCCGGTGGATCAGGTTCCTGCTCGGGCCCCCTCATGAAGAGAATGGCAAAAAAGAATGAGCGGGTGGCCAACACTATCTGACCCTGATCTGGCCGTAGTTTTTCATCGTGGATCGAATACTCTGATGGCACTGTTGAGCGGGTCTGGCTGGCCGATGCCGGGTTGAACGGGCAAGGGGGACGCTGGCGGGAAAGGCACCCCTGTTTTCCTTTAGGACAAGACCAAAAACCGGTGGATGAATAACGGTCCTGGCAAAATGCAAAAAAAATGCGGAAAATCCAGTCTTCCCTTCAGGATTCCTTTGTAAATGAAAGGAGCGTTGCACCATTCGCGTCTGCCAGGCTCAGCCGGGAACCGCTGATGGAAAATGATTTTACCTTACTGATGGATGCAAGATACGTACCTTCCTGCCGTATGACACCACGGCCGGGACAGTTCATCTTGGTCGAACCGATCGAACTGATCGACAGCGAGTTTCCGGATACCGTATATGTTCCAAAATAATTGTTGCACCCGGCTGAACCGGAAACACGTCCGTCCTCGTTAAAGACCGCAGTGATCGTTGTGCCGGATATAACCGATGAAACGACATCACCCGTGTAAAACGAATCAAGCGTCCAGTTCGTCCCTGCAAGGGGTTCCGGGGCTGGCGGAACAATACGGGCATACGAGAGGATTGTTGTCCCCGTTGCATCTGCAAACGTGAGCCGGTCATTCCCGGTTGTCACGGATGCGGCCCTGTTCAGGAGCGAGAGGTAGGTACTCTCCTGCTCCATCACGCCATCTGCCATGCAGGCCATTTCCGTGGATCCTGCCTGTCCGATCGTGATAGCCGTGCCTTTCATCTCATAACTGGCAAAGTAGTGATTGCAGCCGGCTGTGCCGGTGATCTGCCCGTCATCACTAACGATCAGGGTGATGCTGGTTCCGTCAAGTGTTTGCAGGGATTTGCCACCGGAAACATAGTCCGTCAGGGTCCATTCAGTTCCGGCCAGTGGTTGCCCGGAGGATCCCGGTGATGTACCGGTACATCCTGCAGCAACGATGAGAGGGAGGAGGATCATCAGCCCTGCAAGAACGGGAAGGAGAGGAATCTTTTTTATCGTTCTGTTCTGCTCCATACTGACATCATGCGATGCCGGGGATGATAAAAAATCCTTTGACTTCAAAAATTTTCGCGCCTATTAAATTTTAAAAATGCAGAAACGAACGCATCGTCAATGCATTAATAGTAAGGAACACACAAACTCTCACATACAGGAATAGCATGGATGCACTCAAACTCCTCCGTCAGCACGAACCTGAACTGAAGAAGCGGTTCGGTGTTGCAACCATCGGCATTTTCGGTTCATTCATCCGGGGAGAGGAGCGGCCGGATAGCGATGTGGACGTACTCGTGTCATTCCGTAAGGGAGAGAAGACGTTCGATAACTATATGGAATGCAAGTTTTATCTTGAAGATCTTTTTGGACGCAAGGTCGATCTCGTCATGAAGGGTGCAATAAAAAAGCGACTCAAACCCCTGATTCTTGGCGAGGTTGTCTATGCGTAGATCACATCTTCATTTTCTTGACGATATCAAGGAAGCTTGTGGAAATATTCAGACGTACACAAAAGGGATGTCCTACAAACAGTTTCTGTCTGACCGGTTGACACAGGATGCAGTCATCAGAAATTTTGAGGTTATCGGCGAAGCGACAAAGAATCTGCCGGAAGATCTCAAAGCCCGCTATCCGTCTGTTGCTTGGAAACAGGTTGCCGGCCTCCGGGATATCCTGGCACATGGTTACTTCCGTATCGATTATGAAGTTGTCTGGGGGATTATTACCGACAGGATACCCGGTTTTAAGAAAGATATCACAAAGATACTAAAGGAAGAAGAACGTCGCGAGAAAGATTCTCCCCTGAGTTGAGTATTTACCGGGATCAACCAGTGCTAATCCGGGCCCGCCCACCCGGACAACGACCGAATGGAAAAAACCGGCAGGAAAAATTCCATTTTCACGGGCTTTATATTCCCTTCGCGTCAAAAAAGAATAACGATACCCTTGCAAGGAGGGTTCTTTCCCATGTCAGCGTCACAAACCCCCACCACCTCGCCACTCGCACGCCTCGTGCTCTTCATGATCTGCCTGTCGATTGCCGGAACCGTTGTTGCCGGAGCCCACTACTATGCCGTCGATCTCCCGCTGCAGGCAGAGGTGAAGGCACCCGTCAACAGCCCTGGTGACAACTGCCAGGACTGCTACGACCGGTGCAACCTGGAGTTCCCGAACTCTGGCGGCTGCAAGTACAACTGCCTCATCTACGTCTGCCAGAAGCAGTAAGCCGGGGGTACCGGTCGGACCACCCCCTCCGGGCCCTTTACGGGCTCCGATTACCCTCTTTTACCTCATCTCCCGGGAATTACCTGCAAAACCAGCTGGTTTATGTACAAGTGTTTTGGAAATACGCAATTTCCGCATGATTTCAGCCAATCGGACAATTTTAAGCGGCGCTGTAAATCCTAAATAATCCTATTACCTTCGCGGATATCAGGGCCGGATGGGGTGCAGGAGGGGTCGATCGAAAGGAGGCCTGTTTTGGAGGTCGGGTTTTCTCCGTCGGTGAGTGACGTTACCGACGGAGCAGGATCCCCCGGGGAGATACCCTTTTGCAAAGATCATTCTCCGACGGAGACCCCTGGCCAGGAACCCCTCCCGGCACTTTCCAACAGCACAAATTCCCGGAAAAACGACCGGAATGACTGCACAAATTCGCCCGAAAAGGATCTGTTTTACGTCGTGAAAGTAACGACCGGAAGTACTGTCGCTAATAGCCGCTTTTGGAGGGCCGATCTTGTTAAAAACGGGCTGGGGCATGCTGAAATGAAAAGAACCCCTGTTTTCCAGATCAGGCTTACGCCGGAGCGCACTCGCCTCCTGTCGGAGTAAATGCACCGGCCTCGGGCACTCCGGCATTCACAGATTTCAAAACGGGGCCGGGGCGGGAATTTTTGTAGCGGGACGGATGGGCTGCGGGATTTTTTCAATTAAAATCCGGAAATTTTTTTTTTATCACGATCCGATCGATCCGGATCGCAATTGCAATCGCGATCATGATCGCGGTGAAAAATTTTCAATCACGGTCTGCCTGAAAAATTTCAATCAAAGCCCGGTTGATCCGGCTCATATTTTCCGGCAGGGTCGCGTTCGCGATGGAAATTTTTTGAGCCAGGTTCCGGTTGAGAATTTCCCGGACGGTGCTGCCGGCTGGTGCTGGTTTTTGTCTCGCCCGGGATCTTTTCATGGGGGTTGTGCAGGTTTAGTACGCCGGCCCGGGGGTCGCCATCTTATTTCCCCGGGATGGGCGCCGGGTTCCCTTCAGCAGGGTGGTTGTGCATCCGGAGATGCCGTGGAGGTGGGCGGTTTTTCGCGGGGTGGGTATTGCCGGCTTGTTTACCGGGGCTGCCGTTTTTTTTCCGCACTGGGGGCAGATGGTATTGCTAT
>JALOBP010000061.1 GCA_023228295.1 Methanoregula sp. | reverse complement strand
GGCTCATTGCCGGTGCCGCGATGGGCAAGGGCAGGGGTAAGGAAGTTATCGCGGTTGTCCGTGGAGCGGATATCGTCATCATCCTTGTGGATGTGTTTAATGAGCGGCATTTTGATGTGCTCATCAAGGAACTCTACGACGCAGGAATCCGTATCAATGTTCCAAAGCCCGACATTACCATTAAGAAGAGTTCTCATGGCGGTGTGCGGCTTAATGCCGTCGGCACGCTCGATCTCGATATCGAGGAAGTACGTTCGATCCTTGCCGAGAGCAAGATGATGAACGCCGATATTCTGATCCGTGGCAACGCAACGCAGGACGATCTTATCGATGCCCTCCAGGGCAACCGTGTCTACATCCCCGCCTTTATCGCGGTCAACAAAGTTGATCTCGTGGACAAGGAACGGTATCTTGAGATCGAGCACGATATTGCAGATCGGTTCGGGAGCCCGCCGCTGATGATCTCGGCCGCAGTCGGATATCACCTTGAAGAGACAAAAGATGCTATCTATGACTGTCTCGGTTTTATCAGGGTCTACCTGAAACCCCACGGGGGGGAAGCGGATCTTGAGGAACCCCTGATTATCCGGAAAGGCAGTACCGTCGAGGATATCTGTAACAAGCTTCACCGGGACTTTGTCCGGAAATTCCGGTATGCGCGGGTCTGGGGAAAATCTGTCAAACACCCCGGCCAGCGGGTTGGCCTGACCCACAAGATCATCGACTCGGATCTCCTGTCAATTATTGCCGAGCGCTGATTGCATCGAGGATGACAAAAAGCGGTGCTTCGGTCTTGATGCCATAGCCGGAGAAATGGGTGCGGGTCGCTGTATACCCCTCATTCCTGATTCGGTCCAGCACAACTGCGATATTGGGCGGGGAGCATACCTTCAGTTTTGCCAGTTCGTGGTAATCGTAAAAACTGGATGTCGGCAATTCTTCCCGACAGCTATCCAGTAGTTTTACCATATCCTTTTTTGTTCCGAGATCCTGAGTTTCGGCAAGTTCACGGAGTTGTGTGATAATGGTATCATTGTGGATGCTGCCCAGCCAGAGTGGGCCGATAGGCTGGAGAGGCACCCCGCAGTGCGGGCAGGTTCGGTCATGTGCCTGCAATCCCGGTTCCTCCTCACGATATGGGCATTTTTTGCACTGGTAGATGAACCCGATATGTTTCAACGTATCATCGGCAGCCTGTGCCCCCCTGAGGATGCGGAGGTGGAGGCGGACAAAATGCTCACGGGCATAGCAGAAGAGCGGTTCGATCCCCCGGTCATATTTTACCGTCTCCCGCACAACAAACCCGAGCAGGATCCGCAGGCCCACCTCGCTATGATATTCCGTGTTCATCGGAATCGCCCCATACCTCCTTATTCCCGCTTTGAGATGTGCCCCGCATAACGGGGCTGTATCGGTTGCCGTCACGAAAAGGAACCTGCGTGTGCCTTTCACAGCGGCATCGATAAACATCGCCGGGGTACCGAACGGGTCGAGGTCGACCGCATCAAAGGACTGTTCTGAAAGCAGTGCATTAACGTCCCGTTCAACGACTGCGATTGGAATGCCCGTATGGTCTCTGTTCCTGGTGATAAGGCTGATTGCTCCATGGTCGCGGTCTGCGATTGTCACCGGAATACCGCATTCACCGGCTACCCTCAGGCCACGAATGCCGGTTGCCCCCATGGCATCCAGGTAATCCGAGGGCTGGAGAATCGAGAGGAGGATGATCGTGAGATCCCGGTTGAGTTCCATACGGCGGTTGAAAAAGATCGGCGCCGATCCCGGGGGAAATTGCGTAGTATTGTCCTGTACCGGGATAAGAATGGAGGTTTTTCCCTCCCGTTTCTCGATGAGTTCCATTGCGCAATTCAATTGCAGCGCGCAAAACTTATACATATTCCCCCTCAATGGATATGAGCAGGGCGAGTGGCTTAGCCCGGACATAGCGTCAGCCTCCTAAGCTGAACGCCGGGGGTTCAAATCCCCCCTCGCCCGTTCTTTTTCTCTGCATTTTATCTATCTGGAACGGCAAGGATTATGCAATGAGTACCGCAGGCCTGTTCAGGATCACCCGCCCGACAAACGCGGCTGTGGCTGGTCTTGCTGTTATCGTTGCGTATCTTATTGCGACCGGGACACTTATTCCGTCCGTCCTGCTGCTTTTTACCGTTGTTGTTCTGATCACAGCTGCCGGAAATGTCATCAACGATTTTTTTGATGTGGAGATTGACCGGGTGAACCGTCCGGACCGGCCGATACCATCCGGGCAGGTAACCCTTTCAGCTGCCCGTGCCTATGCCGTCACGCTCTTTCTTGCCGGTTTCCTTGTATGCCTCCCGACCAATACCCTCTGCATCGCCATTGCCGTTTTTAACTCATTCCTCCTCATCGCCTATGCAGCACGACTGAAACGCCTGCCGCTTGTTGGAAACCTTGCCGTTGCCTATCTTTCCGGGAGCATGTTTCTCTTTGGCGGGGCGCTCAACGGGCTGGCCGGCATTACCCATGTCCTGCCCTTTGCGGTCATGACGTTCTTTGCCATGCTCGCCCGCGAACTGGTCAAAGCCGCAGAGGATATTGAAGGTGACCGGGCCAGCGGAGCAGCAACATTTCCCATCCGGTACGGGATACGTGCAACTGGTGCACTGTCCATCATCGCCGCGGTGCTCGGAACGTTTGCCAGCCTCATCCCCTACTGGTCGTGGGGCATCTGGTACCTTGCAGGGATTCTCATCGTCGATGCAATTATCCTTGCCGCCACCTTGAAAGCCGCCCGGTGCCCAACTGCAGAATCCGTGAGATCCTCTGGAGCTTCCATGCTCCTCAAGATTGGGATGTTTGCCTCCCTTATTGTATTCACCCTCTCTGCACTTTTCCTGTAACCGACGGTGGATTTGTGGCGAGCAACAAGTTTATCCCTCATGGTACAACAGGTACCATGAGGGACCAATGCCGACAGTACTCCAGAAAGGTTCGACCTTCTTTGCAGAGAAAGGATCCTATTTTGAAGGAAACGTGAAGATCGACGGGGATTTTATCGTCCCGGCCCGTACGCATTTCTGGGGGAAGCTCCATGTGACCGGCGACCTGGAACTGGGTCCCCGGTCATCCGTGGCGCTGGATATCACCAGCAGGAATGTGATCATTGGAAGCCAGTCACGGGTCAAAGGTCCCATCCTTGCAACGGGGGACGTTACCGTTCTCGACCATGCGATTGTCCACACCATTCAGGCAGGGGGAAAAGTGATCCTGCGTACCGGTGTGAGCGTCGGGGACGTGAACAGCGGTGATACGATTGTCGTTCACGGCCGGATAAAAAGCGGGAACCTAGTTGGTAAGAATATGAAGGTCCTCGGGGATTAATTCAGGACTGACCCCGAGTATTGCCACCTCATACACATCCGGCCAACTGACCAGCGTCTCCACGCACCCTTCTTTCAGCGTCACCACACCCATCACGATAAGCCCCATCTTATCGGCCATGTCAATCCCCTCTTTCACCTCCGAGAGGCAGCCAACGCCAATAATTGCCCGCGGGTGATATTTTTTTACCATCCGCTTGATGAACGATGAACCCGGCACGATGAATACCTTATAGCCCATCTGTTCGAGAATGACCCGGGCACCCCCTACTTCGCACTGCCCGCAGTTCCGGCACTTGAGACCTTCCGGGGTGAGATGGGCCGGACACCGGGAGGATCGCAGGCACTGCGGCATGAAGACTGCCCGTTCCTTTACCGGGATCCGTCCGAACTCCGTGGCATTCATGGTATTCTGGAGATTGATAAAAAATGCCAGCATCTCCCGGTCCTCAAGACCAAGGAACCTGAACATTGCTTTCATCAGCCCTTCGAGAAAGACCAGGCCGGATTTGATCAACTGGGGGAAATAGAGATGTTTAGTCTTGATGGAGTAAATCGATATAATGACGAGGATAAACGAGATGACGATAGATCCGAGGATAATGATAACGGTCAGTTCCCCGATGAGATACATCAGGTAGTTCCAGGTAAGAAAATCCAGATCCATTCTTCTCTCGCTTGTGGGGTGTGGAATTATTTAGTCTTTACCGGAATTATCCGGTTCATATCAACGGGCGGGCGGAGGACACCCGTTTCCGTGATGATAGCGGTCACAAGATCCATGGGGGTTGCATCAAAGGCCGGGTTTTTCACCCCAGCTCCGGGCGGGACAAATGTCCGGTTCCCCATCGTTGTAATCTCTTCCCTCCCCCGCTCCTCGATTACAACGTCCTTTGCCCTCGTGACAGGATCGAAGGTCGAGAGCGGGGCGGCAACATAGAACGGGATGGCATGATGATGAGCGCAGACCGCGTGCATGTATGTCCCAATCTTGTTGAAGACCGCATCGGCCGTGATCCTGTCAGCACCTACTACCACTGCATCAATTTTAGACGTGTGCATAAAATGGGCAGCCATAGAATCGGCAATTACCGTCACAGGAATGCCGTCCCGTGAAAGCTCCCATGCAGTAAGCCTTGCACCCTGAAGGAGCGGACGCGTTTCGCATGCAAGGACATTTACGGTTTTTCCTGCTTTTACTGCGGACCGGATAACCCCCAGGGCGGTCCCCCACGAAGAACAGGCAAGTGCACCGCATTGCAGTGAGTCAGCACCGTGCAGGTATCCGGCAGGAGGGCAGCCCCATGTTCCCCGATGGCATGACAGCAGATTGTATCCTCCTGTGCAATATGTTCCGCTTCGTCAAGGGCCGCATTACGGGCGGAGTGAATATCTGTCTCATTGGATATCCGTGTCATGACTCGGTCGATCCCCCATGCCAGATTGATTGCTGTCGGCCGGGTGGAACGGAGCAGTTCTGCAGCGTTCCTGACCGTATTGAAGAATTCAATACGAGTGTCTGCGGTGCAGTTCCGGGAAGCCAGTGCCACACCATACGCGCCGGCAACCCCCAGTGCAGGAGCCCCCCTGATCTCAAGCCGGCGGATGGCGGTTGCCAGCAGGTCGACCGTCGTGCAGCCGATGACGGCATATTCTGTTGGCAGGAGCGTCTGCTCGACATACCTGATGCCGCCCAGAGTAGTATCCCACCAGATCGTGCGGGATTCCGTCACGCTGACCGCGTCCTTACTGTATCGATATATGCCCGCATTGCCGCGGACCCTGCCGACGCCACGCTGTCCGGGATATCCTTGGCTGCCATTGCAGTACCGGCAATGTAGATGCCAGGGCGGAGTGTTGCAACGGTATCCACCGCATCATTCACCGGTTTTATAAACCCGCTTTCCTCCTGTGCCAGGCCGAACTTCTCTGCCAGTTTTGTGGTATTATCGGCAGGACCGATCCCGACCGAGAGGACGATGAGGTCCGGATGGAGTACCAGGACTTCGGATGTTTCCGTGTCCTCAACCTGCAGGATCATACCTTTCCGGTCTGCAAGCACATCGGACGGCATTCCCCGAAGGAACCGGATCCCGAGTGCCTTTGCCCGTTCCAGGTACTCCTCGTAGCCCTTCCCGTACGTCCGCAGGTCCATGTAACAGATCGTAACATCCATTGCCGGGTTCTTCTCCTTGATGAGCATCGCATTCTTGATTGCCTGCATACAGCAGACACAAGAACAGGAAGGCTTGCCGATACTCATGTCCCGGGAACCCACGCATTGGATGAATACGAGAGACGCCGGGATCACCCCGTCACTGATCCTTTTGACCTTGCCACTTGTCGGCCCGCTGGCATTGATCATCCGTTCGAGTTCGAGGCTGGTGATCACATCCGGGAACTTCAGGTACCCGAGCTGAGACTTATTACAGGCATCAAACACGGAATATCCCGTTGTTATCAGGATGCTTGCTGCATTGAGCATGACGGTTGTTTCCTCGTCCTTTCTCTTTATCGCGTCAAGGTCGCAGATATCGTAGCAAAGCCCGCATTCAATGCAATGTTCGGCATCCTTCACGACAATATCGGGAACCGCCTGCGGGTGCGGCTTGTAAATGGCCTTCCTGACCCCCACTCCGGCATCGAAGCGATTGTAAACCTCGACCGGGCAGATCTGGATGCAGTCCCCGCATCCCGTACAGGTGGATTCATCCACGTACCGCGGGAATTTCCTGAGTGTGACCCTGAAATTTCCCACATCTCCTTCAATGGACTCGACCTCGGTACAGGTATGGATGGTTATGTATGGGTTACGGGCAACATCGACCATCTTGGGCGAGAGGATGCACATCGAGCAGTCGTTGGTGGGAAACGTCTTGTCAAGCTGGGCCATGTGGCCGCCAATGGTTGGCTCCCGCTCGATGAGGTGGACATGGATCTCGTGTCCGGCGATATCAAGGGCAGCCTGGATCCCGGCAACCCCAGCTCCGATAACAACTACGCTACTCATGGCGGGCATACTCCCCGGCAAGGTCAACGTACGTGGCTGCATTGGCCAGAATATGCTTCTGCTGCTCCTCAGTTGCAGGTTTGATGACTTTGCCGGGAATGCCGACAACAACCGATCCTGCGGGAACATTCATCCCTTCCGTGACAACCGCTCCGGCACCAATGACGGACCCGTCTCCGATAATTGCACCGTTGAGCACGATCGCTCCCATTCCTACAAGGACGCGGTTACCAATGGTACATCCGTGCAGGATCGCCCCGTGCCCGACAGAAACGTCAGTGCCCGCAAGAACCGGGTGACCTGTACTGGTATGCACAACACAATTATCCTGGATATTTGAACGGTCGCCGATTACTATCCTGTCCTTGTCCGCCCTGATGACCGCCCCAAACCAGATTCCCACGTCACTCCCGATCGTGACATTGCCGGTTACGGTGGCATTCTCTGCCCTGAACAAGGGTGTGCCGGAGACCTTCCCATCCATATGCATAATAACATAGGAAATTAAGAATCAAAGAGTATGAAGGTTATGGTAGGGGGCACGTTCGATCCTCTTCATGACGGGCACAAGCGCCTGATCAGCCGCTCTTTCGAGATCGCCGGGCAGGAAGGTCTTGTTGTGGTTGGCCTGACAACCGACTCCTTTGCCAGCAGGAAGATCCACCCTATCCGCCCGTTCGACGTGCGGAAATCCGACCTGGTAACCTATATAACCGAAAACCGGTATCCTGCCAAATGGGTTATTGAGCCGCTCCAGGACCGGTTCGGATCCGCCATTGATGCAGATTTCGATGCGATTGTTGTTTCTGAAGAAACTCTGCCGGTTGCCATGGAGATCAACAAGCTTCGCAAGGTGCAGGGTGGCCGGAAGGTGGACATCCACCAGATCAGTTGCGTCCTGGCTGATGACGGCCGGTGGATCTCGAGCACGCGGATTTACAAAGGCGAGATAGATATCCACGGGCACATGTTAAACTAAAAAAAAACATCAATAAACCCGAAATCACGTTTCTGTATACGGAAAATAAAAAAGGATTATTTCCTGTTTGCAATAACCACTGCAAACAGACCCATCATTGCTGCAACCACGGTCACGTAGGGTGACATAGGGGCCTTTGTTGGGGTGGCGGCAGCTGCTCCCGCCGTGGTGGCTGGTGTTTCGGTATTGCCAGAAACCGTCGTGGCCGGTGTGCTTACCGGTGCAGCGGTCTCTGCTGCCACGGTTGTCGATGCAGATGTGCCGGACTTGAACATGGTGTCGCTGCCATACTGGTTTGTAACCGTGAGGCTGACATCGTAAGACCCTTCATTCATGTAGATGTGGCGGGGGTTCTGTTCTGAAGAAGATGTCCCGTCTCCGAGGTCCCATGACCATGAGATCGGATCGCCCTTGGAGAGATCCGTGAAAGTGACAATGAATGGTGCCTTGCCAACCTGCCGGTCAGCTTTGAATTCTGCTACTGGTGCAAGGGTTGTGATTATGTAGTCTCTCTTTGAGACTGAATCGGATCCATCATTGTTGGTTGCAGTCAGGGTCACCGTGTATATTCCAAAGCTTGAGTAGGTGTGGCTCGGATTCTGCTCGGTCGAGCTGGCACCGTCGCCAAAGTCCCACGTCCACGCCGTGGGTAATCCGGTTGATTTGTCCGTGAACTGGACGTTCATGGGTGCACCGCCACGGATCTTGTCCGCTTCGAACTCTGCCCGCGGGATGTTCTTGACGGTGATATACATATTCTTGGTCCTGCTGTTGGACTGGTAGAGGTTGGATGCAGTCAGGGTAACATCATAAACTCCGACTGCCCGGTACTTGTGGTCGGGGTTTGAACCAGAGCCGGTTGTTCCGTCTCCGAAGTCCCACATCCATGAGGTCGGGCTGATCGTAGAGAGATCCGTGAATGAGATGACACTGCCGACACCGACCGTGGTCCTGTCTGCTGTAAAGTCAACAGCCGCACCGCCGCCAACTGAGACAAGATCGGTCTTGACCGTTGTGTCTTCGCCAAAGTTGTTCTTCACTGTGAGTGATACCGTGTAGATTCCTTCGTTCATGTATACATGCCGGGGGTTCTGTTCGGTTGACGTTGTACCGTCTCCAAAGTCCCATGCCCATGAAGTAGGGATACCTTCGGACTCATCTACAAAGTTCACTACATTGGGAACGTTATACATGTGATAGGGGCTGATGACCGGCCTGAATTCAGCCTTGGGTCCCAGACCGACGTTGATATAACTGGTCTTCACTTCAGTGTCCCTGCCGTTCTCGTTGCGTGCAGTGAGGGAAACGGTGTAGATGCCCTTGAGCTGGTAGGAGTGGCTGGGGTTCTGGTATGTGGATTCTGCAGTGTCGCCGAAATCCCACGTCCATGCAGTAGGTGCATTGGTGGTTTTGTCCGTGAACTTGACTTGTTCATTGACATTGACCTCCAGCGGTGAGCCGACGAAGTCGGTATCCGGGACGCCGCCAGCGTTGATCGTCAGTGTTGATGTGTCTGTTGTATCATCGCGGGTAATGGTCAGTTTGACATCAAAGGATCCTACTGTTGTGAACGTATGGGTCGGGTTCTGTTCGGTTGACGTTGTACCGTCCCCAAAGTCCCATGCCCATGCGGTTGGTCCGCCAATGGACCTGTCCTCAAATTTTACCAGCAGGGGTGCTTTTCCGGAAGCAGGATCTGCTGCAAACTTTGAGGTGAGATCGCCGACACCGGTGATATATTTGGTTTTGGTTATGTCAGCCTGTCCATACTCGTTCGAGACGGTAAGGATCACATTGTACATACCGGCAGTCCAGTAGACGTGGGTCGGATTCTGTTCGGTAGATGCCTTGCCATCACCAAAGTCCCAGTACCAGCTGGATACAGAACCGGATGTCATGTCCGTGAACTTTACCGAAAGGGGAACCTCACCGGAAGTTGGAGTTCCTGTAAATTCCGGCCGTGGAGCCATGCCGACAGTGATGAAATCCCGCTTGATGGCCGAGCTGGTACCATAAGCGTTCTTGACCGTCAGAGTAACGGTATAGGTTCCGCGCTGGATGTAATT
The DNA here is from genome assembly GCA_023228295.1 of Methanoregula sp. Lineage (GTDB taxonomy): Archaea > Halobacteriota > Methanomicrobia > Methanomicrobiales > Methanospirillaceae > Methanoregula. The sequence goes on along the minus strand of JALOBP010000061.1, from coordinate 10,586 downwards.
GTGATTCGGATTCTGTTCGGTGGAGGTAGCCCCGTCTCCGAAGTTCCATTCATACGTCATGGGGGTTGAGCCCAGCGAATTGTCAACGAACGATACTCTTGTTGGGAGCGTTGTGAACGCATAGTGCGCATCAAACTGGGCAACCGGGGCAAGCCCAACGGTGATATAACCCGGTGAGCTGCTTGATGCTGCGACACCCGGCATGGCCAGAGTTGCGAGCAGGAAAATCAATCCCGTATACAGGAAGTACTTGGTAGATCTCATCATGATCACTAGCCAGAAATATTGACGGACAGATATTTAATCCCTTCATTTGGGATTACTGCTATGCAAGGAGTGGCGAGGCAGGATCACGGGATGATATCATGGTTATCCCACAGATCCCCTTCCAATAGGAAAAAAAGTCAGATGATATTGCTGGTCAGGTCCTTGGTAATCATCCAGTCGCAGTAACAGCAGTGTAATCCTTTTGGGACCACCTCGAACCGGCTCCGGATCGGTTCATTGGTGTTCGAGATGCAGCCCGGGTTCGGGCAGCGTACAATTCCCTCAATGAGGTGGGGGATCTCAACTCCCTTCTTCTCGACAACCTTAAAATTACGGATGATGTTGATTGTTGCTCTAGGGGATATGAGGGCAATCCGGTTGACCTCTTCTTTCGAGAGCTCGCGGTTAGTGAGTTTGACAATGTCCTTACGCTCCATGTTACGGCTCTGGACATTCGTTGCAATGGAGAGGGCTTCCTGTGTGGTACCGGTGATGCCTAGGATCTTCACGACATTCAGTGCTTCGCCGCCGTCAATATGATCGATGACCGTCCCGTTTTTGATCCTGCGGACGAGAAGACCTTCATTGTCCCCGGTTTCCTGGTTTTTCATCGCATGACCTCCATCAGCATTGCCATCCGTACCGGCACACCATTCCTCGACTGTTCGAAGTAGCGGGCATGGGGCAAGTCATCCACCCGCGGGTCGATCTCGTCAACCCGTGGCAGTGGGTGGAGGACGATAAGGTGTTTCTTTGCATTTGTGAGGATCTCCGGTGTGATGCGATAACTTGAAGTGACATTGAAGTACGATGCAGTGTCCGGGAACCGCTCCCGCTGGACGCGGGTGACATACAGCACATCAACATCGCTGATGAGGTCGTCAATAGTATCATGCGGGATGATCTCCATTCCTGACTCACGGAGTTCGGCAGCAAGCGTTTCCGGTAATTCAAGACCATTGGGGGACACGGTATGCAGCCTTGCACGATAGAGCGAAAGTGCGGAGGCAAGGGAATGTGCCGTCCTCCCGTACCGCAGGTCGCCAACAAGTGCGATATCGATACCCTCAATGGGCATTGACTGGCGGATGGTATAGAGATCCAGCAGGGTCTGGGATGGGTGCTGACCGGCACCATCCCCGGCATTAATGACCGGAACGGTAGAGAACTCGGCGGCAAGGCGGGCTGCCCCCTCTTTCGGGTGACGGATGACAATGGCATCGGCATATCCGCTCACAACCCGGATGGTATCGGCAAGGGTCTCGCCTTTTGCCATGGAACAGGCATCCACGCTCCCGACCGAGAGTGTCGAACCGCCAAGACGGGCAATGGCTGATTCAAAGGACATGCGTGTTCTCGTACTGGGTTCAAAAAAGAGGGTGGCAAGGATTTTACCATTCAGGGCATCCGATCTGCCGTGCTCCCTGTCGATCTCTTCAGCCTGATCGAGCAGGCGGTCGATTCCGTCCCGGTCAAAATCCTTAATGGAAATGATATGTCGCGTCCTCATCCCTCCGGCTTCGTTGTACGAATATATTTCCTTCCTGCCGTAATTACCTATCTCACACACGATTTGGCATTGAAATAACCGAACCCTGAAATTAAGATGATGCTGTGATTTCACTCACCGTTACACTCTGGAAAATGTTGATAAAATGAAGCAGAATACCCTTTAAAAAGATTATACGGGTAATAATAAATAAAAATATTCGTCATTAATACTATGCAATTAGGCGAGATATCGAGGATTGCCCTGACAATATTTTTATCAGTTGCCATTGCTCTCGGGGTATATTTTATTGTTATCTCTGTCGTTGTTGATCCCTATCTTGAACAGGGAACCTGGAAATTAATAGCAAACAATTTCGATACGTATGCCAACGAAAGTATACGTGATCAGCCTAAAATCTATTTTATCGGAAACAGTCAGGTCATGGCGGCTGTGGATCCGGTGGTAATCCAGGAAAGCCTCGCCTCAAAAAACTATTCCTATTCTGTATATAATCTTGGTGTAAATTTTGATACCCCACTCCAGAGAAGCATCGAACTTTCGGAGATTATCAAGTCAAATCCGTCCCTTGTAATCTACGGTGACAGTTATTGTTCGTTTTCCAGTCGCTATCGTTATGTTCCGGATGATAATCTGGCTCTTGTATCCGACCGGATCTATCTCGATAGTTATTCCCGATCCCTGTTTGATAAGGACCAGATCGGCCTGATTGATCAAAACAGCCTGGATCAGCTCTTTTTCAAGCGCAAATTCATTATATCCGGCCTGAAACAGAACCTCGGGATCAAACTTGGCGGCAGGGAAGTTATTGTTAATGAAACCCTTTCCTTAGAAGAGCGGAAGATTATCGCACAGAACCCGTATGACGAGTTCCTTGCACCTGTTGATTCTGAAGACAATGTCCAGAAAATGGCATTCATTCACCTTCGCGATGAGCTCAATAAAAACAACATACCCCTGGTCTATGTGCACATGCCCATGGATACACTCCGTGTGGCGACAATACCTGAATCTACGAAGGAGAATTATTTTGCATTCCTCAACAGTACCGGCGTAAAATATTACAACCTGGAAGAATCCTATAGTGACGAAGATTTTTTTGATCTTGTCCATCTCAATAAATACGGAAAGGAACGTTTCTCCCGGGATATGCCGGATCTGCTGATAACGGAGTTAAACTAAGATGTTGTTTAACAGTATCCAGTATCCGGTTTTTCTTATTGCCGTCGTACTTCTGACATTCGCTGTAAGGAAGCGAAATTATCAGCATATCCTTCTGCTTCTTGCAAGTTACTTCTTCTATGCGTTATCCGGGGAATTTTTCTTAACCCTGCTCCTGTTCATCTCATTTCTGACTTTTTACTGTGGAAAGTGGATTTATTCGACCGATAACCTTCGTTATAAACGATTATACCTTGCAATATCCATAATCGGAGCCCTTGGGATCCTTGGTTATTTCAAATATTACAATTTCGCTGTCCTGGGTCTTAACCAGACCATGGCGGCAATGAACTTCTCCGTTGCGCTCCAGGTCTACAATATCGTTCTTCCCATCGGTATCTCCTTCTACACCTTCCACGCGCTGAGCTATGTCTTTGATATCTACCGCGGGAAGATGGAGCCGATCGACTCGTTCACGGAGTATGCACTTTTCGTCTCCTTCTTCCCCCACCTTGTTGCAGGGCCTATATTGCGTGCAAAGGATTTCCTGCCCCAGCTCAGGGAGAAAGTGACATTCACCGGCGATAACATCAAATGCGGGGTCACGCGGATTGGTCTTGGCCTGGTCAAAAAAGTGGTTATTGCCGATAATCTTGCCTATTACGTGAACCTGGTCTATGCAAACCCGGATGTCCCGATCCAGAATTCAAATTCATTTTTCATTATCGCTGCGACGATCCTTTTCGGTCTCCAGATTTACTTTGATTTCTCCGGGTATACTGATATCGCCATCGGCAGTGCACGGATCTTTGGATTCGTTTTCCCTGAAAACTTCAACCAGCCCTATCTTTCTTCAAGTCCCCAGGATTTCTGGAGACGGTGGCATATGACTCTCTCCAGCTATATCCGGGACTATATTTACATCCCTCTTGGCGGGAACCGGAAAGGTGCTGCACGCACGTATCTCAATCTTATTATCGCATTTACCCTCTGCGGTCTCTGGCATGGTGCTGCATGGAACTTTGTGTTATGGGGTGCCTACCATGGTCTCTTACTCTGTGCTCACCGGGCGATCAGTACGCCCCGGAAAATATATGGCCGGTTCTCGGCATTATCCCTGCCACCCGCTGTCAGCACCGTCATAAAAATCCTTGTTACCCAGTATTTCATATTCATGGGCTGGATACTGTTCCGCGTATCGGACATCAATGATATCTGGTATTGTGTCACGCATTGGATATTCATCGATTTCTCCACGCTTATCGCAGGATTCACAAAATACTCTGATATCCTTAAACTGAATGCAGTGTTCCTTGGCGTTCCGATCATCATTATCCTTGTACTTTCCCGAAAACATCTCACCCTGGACTCCATCAGGTCGTTTGCCCGGTTCGATCTTGTTGATTACCTTTCCCGGTTACGGATCGGTTACTGGGGCGTCTATCTCATCATCGTTGTCCTTCTCATCTTCTGCCTTGCACCCAGCCGGAGCCCGGAATTCATCTACTTCCAGTTCTGATTTTTTTATGGATTTGGATGCAGATAAAACCTGAATGGTCGGGGCCAGACCAACTGCCTCCTTTAGGAAAGGCAGTTAAAACGTACTTAAATAAAGAGAGCATATACTCGAATACACAAATCATAATAGTCTTCTTGAATTTTTCACATCAATGAGGAGACATTTCCATGGGACCGTTGCCAGTTACCAGTAAAACCGTATGTATTGTCGGGTTGGGATATGTCGGTTATCCCCTCGCCGAAGCCTTTTCCCACCATATTACTACCCTTGGTTTCGATATTGATGAAAAGAAAATCTGTAACCTTGCAAATAAATCATCGAAACTCACGGTGACCTCAGATCCAACCTGGATCCATAAAGCAGATTTCGTCATGATCTGTGTCCCAACCCTCCTGACAAAAGATAATGAACCTGATCTGTCGTATGTAAAATCCGCAGCGGCGACCGTAGGTAAACAGATAAAAAAAGGAGTTATCGTCATCCTTGAATCAACGGTCTATCCCGGCGTCACGGAAGATGTTTTACGGCCGATACTCGAGAATGAATCGGGGTATACCTGTGGTACTGATTTTAAGATTGGGTATTCACCTGAACGCATCAATCCCGGGGATGATGTACACGTCCTTGCAAAGACCACCAAGATTATTGCAGGCATGGACAAGGAGACAACCGATGACATGGCAGCGCTGTACAGCCTGATCACTACTGTGTATCCTGCAAAGGATATCCGCACGGCCGAAGCTGCAAAAGTGGTCGAGAATATCCAGCGCGATGTGAATATTGCCCTCATAAATGAGTTGTCCTATATCTTCGGTAAAATGGGTATCAATACCAAGGATGTTCTGGAGGCTGCCGAGACGAAATGGAATTTTCACCGGTATACTCCCGGAATCGTTGGCGGCCACTGTATTCCCACGGTCCCCTACTTCCTTGCATACACTGCTAAAAAATCCGGATATACGCCCCACATGATCCTTTCCGGCAGGTCAACCAATGATCACATGACCCGGTTTATCTCAGAAATCATCCTGGATAATCTTGCCTTCCGTATGATTGAGCCCAAACGTGCGGAAATTGTCATTCTTGGACTGACATATAAGGAAAATGTTGCAGATACGCGGGATAATCCTGTTGTCGAACTGATCAAAACACTTCAGGAACATTCCATCACCGTGTACGGGTATGATCCCTTATTATCTGCCCGGGAAATTACCGACATGGGCGTTACTCCCCTCGATTCCCTTAAAAAACAGGCTGACGGCCTTATCCTTGCAGTTCCCCACACACAATTCCTTACCGGGGCCGAACATGGTGAGTTGGTGCGCCATGCAAACCCGGATACCCTCTTTATCGATATTAAGGGCGTCTTTTACAAAGATACCGAATTCAGGAATCTTTTTAATTACAAAACCTTGTAGAAAATAGATGCTGGTTTTTATATCCTGTTTTTCAGGTATTTTTTGTCACAACCAGATTATCCATAACCAGGATGTCCAGATCGCTGTTTTTCAGGGTATCGAGTGCCTCTTTCGGGTGATAAACCATGGGGGACCCATGAAGGTTGAACGAGGTATTCAATACACAGCATGTACCTGTAAGTTTTGAAAAACTCTCTATCAGGGAATAATAGTCCGGGTTCTGTTCACGGATGAGAATCTGGGGCCTGATGGTCTTGTCCTTGGGGTGAGTTGCAGCGCGTATCGAACGGCGCTTATCCGTAGTATCGAACGCCAGCATCATGTAGGGCGAGGGGATCTTCTTGGGATTTTTCAGGTAGGTATTCATCGCATGTTCGGGAACCGTCCCGGCAAATGGCATCCAGAAGTCCCGCATCTTTATTGCATCGTTGATCTTCGACACCGTCTCAAATGATTCAGGATTTGCAAGAATCGACCGGTTCCCGAGTGCACGGGCACCCCATTCCGAGCGGCCCGAGCACCGGGCAACGATCCGGTTTTCTGCAAGCATCTCCGCAACATAAGTATTGATATTGTCTTCAGTCTGGTACTGGAAACCCGCTTTCTGGATCTCGTTTTTGATCACCGATGCATCGAATGACTCGCCAAGATAGAGATCGGAAAGTGGCGTTGTTTTCATTTCCTGTCCATGTGATGAGCAATAGTCGTTATAGGCAAGGAACGAAGCCCCAATTGCGTTGCTCTCGTCACCGCAGGATGGCATAACGAAGAGGTTCTCCACTTCGGGAAGTTCAGCGATGAGCTTGTTCAGCTTTACATTCATGAAAACCCCCCCGGCAAGGCAGACCCGGTGGATGCCGGTCTCATGAATGGAATTTTTCACCCACTGCACGACAAGGCGTTCCGTAAAGTCCTGCAGGGCCCCGCATACCGCATCGAACCGCTGGTTGCGGTAAATCTTCTCAAGACTGCTGAGGGAATTTGCTGTTGTTGCCAGTGTCGAACGCCGGAACCTAACCCCGTCAACTGCCAGAAGTCCGTCAAGGGAACGGGAAATGCCTGAAAAATATTTTTCCTGCGAGTACGGGGCCATCCCCATGAGCTTGTATTCATGTTCGAGAGGTGTCATCCCCATGTAGTAGGTCGAGACCGCGTAGATATTCCCGATTGAATTCCCTTCAGGTGTTTTTGCTACCTGCGTAAGGTTCCCGTTCTCGCTGATAAATACCCCGGAACAGGCATCATCGCCCCCGCCGTCCAGCGTAAGGATAAGGGTCCTTTGGGAAAACCCGCTGCAATGGAGCGCGGCCGCTGCATGTGCCGTATGGTGATCGTAAAACCGGGTCTTCTCTTTTTGGATTCCCAGCCCCGCGAGAAAATTTACCCGGTTCCTGGCTTTTTGCGATTTGAAAATGCCAAAGAACGGGGATGCCTTGAAAAAATCTTCACAATACTTCTTCCATGCCGGTGATGCATATCGCTCTTTTGTTGCCCGGCTGTCTCTCCAGGCCGGGTTGTGGAGGGTCCCGAATGCGAAAAAGTCGATATCCTCAAGACCGATCTTGTATAGTTCCAGTGCCCGCAGCAGGGCATTCTTCGGGAACCCGTTAAAATTTTTTATGCCATTCAGGCGCTCTTCCTGAAGACTGAAGGAGACCTTCCCATCTTCAAGTAAGCAGACCGATGCATTGTGATTATCGTGGATTCCCAGCACGCGGACAGGATCACTCATGTTGTTCCACATGTTGCGGTTAAAAATCAATAAATATTGGCTTTAGGGAACATTCGCAGTTCTGTCATGAATAATTCTATTGTACTAGAATTCACTGGCGGGTATTGGTAAGCCGGGTCTTTTTGGTTTTTTTTGCTAATGTATAAATTCGTCCCGGAAATACTCTTAAGAGAATGTTTTTGGCAATCGGCATCGCCCTTCTCATCATCGCACTTATTCCTTATTTCATCTACCTGCTTGGCATCTCTTTTGGGAAAAAGTCCACTGAAGTCAGTTTTCCTGAAGTGTACCCGCCGATCACGATGATCATGTCAGCCTATAACGAGGAGTCGGTAGTTGAGGAACGGGTTGCAAACCTGATGCAATGCCATTACCCAAGGGAATCCTGCGAGATCATCTTCATCGATGACTGTTCTTCCGATCAGACGCTGTCACGTGCAAAGGCCTGCCTTGAGAGATCGGGATTTGAATTTACCCTGATCGCAAATACGGAGAGGCTGGGGACCAACCGTTCGTACAACCATGCCATGAAACAGGCCCGGTACCCGATCATCGTAACCACGGATGCCGATGTTTTCTTCGAACCGGATGCCCTGAATTACCTTATCGGGAGGCTCATGAGCGATCCGGCAATCGCCGCGGTCACCGGTGAACTCAGTCCCCGTAAAAATGAGAATAATACTACGAAACTTGAAGGTGCCTACCGGTCCTATTACGGGCGGATGTGCGACTGGGAGAGCACGATCGATTCTACCTATAATTTCAACGGGGCCCTTGTTGCGTTCCGCACGGACCTGATCCGGAGGATCGATGACAAACGGGGTTCGGATGATGCCAATACCGCGTTCGAAGCGATCCGGAAAGGTTACCGGGCAGTATATGAGCGGCGGGCGATGGTATTCGAGGACATCCCTTCAAGTTTTACCATCCAGTACCGCCAGAAGATCCGGCGGGCCAAGCGTCTGATCGAGGCAACGCTGGCAAACCTTGACCTTCTTGGTATGAACCGGCCGTTCACGCGTTTCTTCTATCCCCTGCGCTTGTTCATGAATGTCTGTACACCAGCGCTGTTCTTTGTCTCGCTGCTCCTCATTGGAGCAGGGTTGTATTTTGCGTATCCCCTTGTCCTGCTGGCACTGGCCTGTATAGTTGTCATCGTCGGGATTGCCTGGCGGGAGAACCTCTTCAACGCCTTTGTCGTGAACCAGTTCTACCTTCTCGTGGGACTGCTGAACATGGGGAAGGATACGCGGATCTGGGACAGTACTTCGAAAAAAGGGAACCCCTGATTTTTTCCCGCAATCGATCTCCGGGTTTTGCGGGATCCCGTGGATTTCGCTGTCGGTAATTGCGGATATCCTCGTGATTGTCGTTTCGAGCAGCAGAAGGCAGATCCGAAGGTTGTGATAGGGAAGGTCGATCCCTCGGTACGGAAGTGCGTGCCGCTGGACATAATGACGATTGTGTTCCCGATGAAGCGGTTTGTGAACGTCGTCAGGTTCATGGAGGGAGTTTCCTGATCACGAAGTCGTGGACTACTATGCAGAAGAAGATCGGGAAGAGTAATGCGGCGTATAAGAAAGAGTGACGGTTGCCCGGGCCCTCAGGAGAGAGCCGGTACGCTGTCCGTCCACTCTTCGACCTTTTTTCGGATCGTATTGTCCGTGTAGGATGAGATGGTGATCCGGTCGCGTGCGAGACTGATAAAATAGAGTTCCCCATCCGCGTCATGGCATTTCAGGGTCACCGAGAAGAGATCGGCATCTTTGCGGTGCACGATCTTCCCCCGGTGGGAAGCGATGTTGGCTAGGTTCGAGATCATGGACGCAATACCGGTTTCGTATCCCCCGGCCGAGTCGTATACTTCCGAGCCCGTGCCAACCTGTTTCCCGTTTGCGTCAAGATACACGAATTTCGCCGTGTACCGCTCGCGAACCGGGATGACCGGCTGGAAGTTCCTCCTCTGGGCATAGTATGAGGTGCACCCGAGCGGGTTTTTCAGCCGGAGCGTCTGGACAATCGCGGTGAATGCCCCGAGGTCCGGGAACGGGTGTTTCAGCAGATGCGTTGCGCTCTTAGTTCCGGTTCTCTGGCGGAAATGGGTCATGACACTCAATCTTCCTGTTATCCTGTCCCTGACGGGCGGAGTTCCCATCATCAGGATGCCTGAGTAGGAGAATGAATGGGTTCAATAAATCCTTGGTGGTTGTGTTCATGAGGGAAAGGGGGGGTCGCGTGGGTACAAAATGCCGGCCGGATCAGTGCCCGGGAACCAGCAGGTTGTGCCGGGAGTGCCAGATATTACTGTCGTTAAACGGGTGACTTTTCGGGACTTTTCAAGATCGTGTGGTCCTGTGGCCGGGACCTGGAAAATATATTTGTACCCACGCGACCCCCCCGGGGCCTGTCCGGATTTTGTGTGAAAAGGCTGATATTTCATGTCAATAAACTATCTGAATCCAAAGAAATGCTGTGTGGGGGGTCGCGTGGGTACAGAATAATTTTTTTGGGATGGCAGGACCTTCCGGTAATTCATGCAGTATATTTTGGGAGGGTTTCCGCCGCCCCCGCGGCGGCTTAATGACTTTTCACACTCAAAAAACGGTAATGAGTAGCGCAAAACCCGACGAGGCGTTTTGCGCGTGGGGAATCGCAATTTTTGAAAGTTTTCAGAAAAAATGTTAAATTAATGTTCGTATGTGAATCCGCAGGATCAGAGTATTTAAAAATAATCAAAGATCCCTTTTTCATCATGCAAGTAATCTAGTGTTTTTGGAATCTCGTCACACGCGGCAAAAAAATTATCTCTAGCGATTAATGCTGGATTTGTTGCAATTTTATTATACTAGGACTTACGCAGTTGAAGAATTCTGAATAGAGAAACATCCGTTACAGTTGATACAAAAAACAAATTAGAACGCCGGTGAAGCAATAAATAGAGAAGAAGCAGATCGATGGATCAAGCGTTTGGATTCATAC
>JALOBP010000060.1 GCA_023228295.1 Methanoregula sp. | reverse complement strand
AAGTACACGCTGGAGTGAGAGCAATGGCACAAAAAAATTATCTCGATTTGAAAGCCGAGGTCTGGGATACCGGAAAATGCTCCGGCTGCGGTGCCTGCGTGGCAGTCTGCCCGGCCGATGCGATCTCCTTTAAAGAAGGAGAGATGGTGACAAGCCCCGTAAGCAACGGGTACTGCAAGCAGGCAACCGACAATGTCCGGTGCGGGGCGTGTTACGCGATGTGCCCGCGGACCGGTGATGCCCGGCCGGCAGAAACCCTTGGGAACTCTATAGAACTCGCCTGCGCCAAAGCAGCGTTTGATATCCCGCACAAACAGAGCGGGGGTGCCGTTACGGCAATCCTTGCCAGCGCACTTGACGAAGGACTCATCGATGCGGTCGTTACTGTAACCGAAGACCGGTTTACCCTGAAGCCGTCATCGGTGATTATCACCAAATCCGATGTGCTCATCCAGCAGGCCGGCAGCCGGTACAGCTGGTGGGTACCCCTGCTCGCAGCTCTCAAGAACGCGGTCGTTGAACGCAAATTCCGCCGGATCGCGGTTGTCGGAGTCCCCTGCGCAGTCCAGGCACTGGCACGGATCCGCACCAGCGACAACGATCTTCTCAAACCTTATGCGAATTCCATCCGCCTCGTCATCGGTCTTTTCTGTACCGAGACATTTGACTATACCTCGCTTATCCGGGGTAAACTCCGCACGCACTACAAACTGGAACCCCACGAGATCCGGAAACTCGATGTGAAAGGAAAACTGGAGATCCAGAAAAACGACGGGAGTGTTACGAATGTCCCCCTCGCGGAGCTGGAGACCTGCATTCGTAAGGGCTGCCACATCTGCACTGACCTGACCGCACTCGATGCCGACATCTCCGCTGGATCGGTCGGCAGCCCGTCAGGCACAACCACGCTCATCATCCGCACAAAAACCGGCAAGGCATTTGTGGATGCAGCGGTACGGCAGCAGAAACTCACCACCACGCCAGGTGCTGACACTGCTGCGATTGAAAAACTGGCAACTGCAAAGATCAGGAAAAATTCCAAAACTTAAATTTTTTTATCGGGTTCGCGAATCACGACATGGTTTCATTATACGGGCATATCAGATCATTCCCGATATTGTTCCCAACGCCCTGACAAAAAACCATATTCACACCATAACGGGGGAAACGTATAACATACACTCCAGATTATTCTTCATCACAACAGATTCCGCCGGATGAATGCCAGATGATTTCAGTTCTTTACGTTGATGATGAACCTGCGATTCTTGATACCTGCCGCCAGATTCTTGAGCGAACGGGACGTTTCCGGGTAGAGACCGTTGCATCGGCTCACGAGGCGCTTGAACGGATCCGGGCCGGGAAATTTGACGCTGTCATTGCCGATTACCAGATGGAGGATATCACGGGTCTTGATCTTCTCAGGATCATCCGTAATGATTTTCCTGACCTGCCGTTCATCATCTTTACCGGAAAAGGGCGCGAGGATGTTGTCATAGAAGCGTTCGAGCAGGGCGTGGATTTCTATGTCCAGAAAGGTGGCGACGCGAAATCCCAGTATGCTGAACTTGCCCATAAGATCGAGGTTGCGGTAGAAAATCGACAGGTGAAAAAGAAACTTGCGCGGTCCGAAGAGCGGTTCCGGAATTTTGTTGAGAATTTTGAGGGGATTGCATTCCAGATCGATTCAGCCGGCAGGTTCATCCTGCTGGAAGGTACCGTTGAGGAAACCACCGGCTATCCCAGGAAGGAATTCATTTCAGGATATATTACCCTTGAATCCATCATCCATGATGAGGATAAGGAGAAGTTTGACCAAGACCTCCGACACGTCGCAACCGTCCCCGACACACATGCCGATTGTCTCTTCCGCATTATTCGCAAGGATGGCCGTATCCGCTGGCTCCACGGCATATTCCACAACATATGTACAAGGAAACTGGACCTCGGCCATATCCAGGGAACCCTCAACGATATCACGTACCTCAAGTCTGCGCAGGATGAACTGGTCCGTACAGAACAAAAATGGCGATCAATCATCACCCGAGCGCCGGTTATCATATCGGTTCTTGATCGAAAGGGCGGGTTCCTTTTCATCAACAAATCCCACCCTCCAAGAAAACCAGCAGATCTCATTGGAACGGATGCGGGGGCATATCTTGCTCCGGGCCAGGAAAACCTCCTGAAAAATGTACTGGACCGGGTATTCAGCACGGGAGAGACCATACGTTTTGAATCTGCTGTCCCTCTTGGGGTGACGGTAACCGAATGGCTTGCACACCAGATCCGCCTGATCGAATGGGATGGCCTGCATGAGGCAGCGCTTGTTGTATCAACAGTTATCACCGAACGTAAATGGCTGGAACAGAATCTCCGCGATAGTGAGGAGCAATATCGTGCCATTGTTGCCGCTTCCGGAGACGGCATCACCCTACTCGACACGGCCGGTATGATTACGTTCGGGTCTCCCCGTGTGTATGATATTTTTGCAATTCCCTGCGAACAATCCATTATCGGTACACAGGCCCTGGATTTTATTGACAAATCATTCCAGCAGGTTGCAGCATGGCGGATGAAAAACATCCTTGAAGGTGATCTTGATGCAGAACCATACGAATACCTGCTGATAAAACAGGATGGGACGCGCTTCCGGGGTGAACTGGTGACAACCCCATTGCGTGATTCTTCAGGAACCATCAGCAACCTGCTGGTCCTTATCCGTGACATCAGCCGGAGAAAATCCCCACCGCCTGCGCATCCGGGTATACAGGATTGATCTGCAGGTGTTCCGGGAAACCGGATACACAAGAGCGCGGGGCGGTCAGAGGTCCAGGATCTTCCGTCTGACCCGGATGAGGGGCGACCCTCTTCGGAAAAATGCGGCGATGAACGGCGCAAACTCCTCATGCCAGCAATAAGGCCCTTCATCTACGATCCAGCCCTGCGTGAGCGACTGACGCACGTGCTTTCCCAGACTGACCTGCAGGAGTCCTTCTGAAGAGAGCAGTGCACGGGCGTTCGTATACTCACGGAAGACCTCCATTTCGTAGTGGCCGTTGCGGATGTATGGCCCCGGCAGGCTCGACACTATATGCTTCTCCCGGAACTTTTCCGCATTGACCCGGTTCCAGACCGGGGGTCCGACATGGGTGCGAATCTTAGGGAGGTCTGCAACAAGCAACTCCAGAAGGAAGATGCACCGCTCGGGTTGCATCATGTAATGGGTATGGTGCACGACAAAACCGTTACGTTCGAGATGCTCCGCGATAGCAATGACGCTCCGCTTGAGCTGGGGGACGATAACCTCCTCGATATAGGGGGGTGTCGGGAAAGTGATGGCATATAACGTGGTTCCACGGTCTGCTATCAGTGATGCAAGTCCTTCCCGGGTTATGGTATGTTGATCCGGAAGCGAGAAGAAATGTTTCGAAGGCTCTTCGAGATATCCCCGTGCCAGTTCAACGAATGCAACCATCCGGTCAAGAGAGACCGCTGCAGCAACATTCCGGTTAGGATCAACCGGGTCGATCATTACCAGGGGTTCGGGGAATTCCTTTGCTGTATGGTTCTCGAGATCGATGAGAGTCTGTGGTTTCCATTCTGAAGCTGAGGTCAGGAGAGGGATGAAGCCTCCGTAATGGAGGATGAGCAGCTCGCAGAGGTATCCGGAGAATCCTTCGGTCATCTGGTCTGAACCGTAGATACCGCCGGATTTGGTAAAGCGTTTGAGGAGGAGGACATCATCGATAAGCCCGTTGATCTTCTCCGTGATATAACGGGTATGAAAAGGTGTCCGGTCAACCGCACTCTGGATATGTGCAGCACTTTCTACGGCATAACAAGGCACAATATCCACATCCACATCATCAATGCGAGCGCTGATGTAGGGGTGTTCAGCGTATTTTTCGTGGAAGGAATCCGCGAAGGTGCCGGCGATCTTCCGGGCAAGCCCCAGCCCCTCGGATTCAAGCGCCTCGCGGGAGAGGCCCGGGTCAAAGAGCATGAAGACATCGAGGTCCCGGTCGCCCCGCACCCATGTATGGCGGGCGATAGAACCGACAACCATTCCCTGTGCCTTGCCACTTGCGGCAATTGCAGCAAGCAGTTTCTGGGCGATCCCGCAGACATGGTCCCGCTCTGCCTGCGTTGGGCGGATCTCTGCCAGTACCGTTTCTTCGAGTGGCGATCGTGTCACCACGTCACCTCCATGAGGTCTTCGTACACGGGGCCACGCGGCATCAGGGTGCTCTTTTTCAGTTTTATTCCGGAGATTCTGCAGTCGCCATAAGATTTCCCGTCCAGTGTTTTCAGCACGCCAAAGAGCGAAGGGTCGGGATCCTTGATACGGGCAAGCGTGGCATGAGGGGTAAACCTGCGGGTTTCCCGGGAAAACCCGAGCGGAGCAAGCGCGTTCTCGATGAGCTGTAAGAGCTGTTCGCCTTTACCGACATCGCTGATAGTACACCAGACCGTGAACGGGCGTTTCGGATTATTGACCGTCACGCTTCCGACTTCGACCAAAAACGGCGTGAATGGGATTGCGCGAACCGCTTCCATAATGCGGGGCAGAAGGCGTTCATCCACATCTCCAAGGAACTTTACGGTGATATGGATATTCGCAGGTTCTACAAAGGTCATCCGGGCAAAACAGGAATGGAGCGCCTCCTGCGCAACCTCCAGCCGCCCCCGGATCTCCCCGGAGAGTTCGAGTGCAAGAAACGCCCTGACCATTACGGTACTATTATTCCATTCCCCTACTAATGGTAATCGCTCCAAGTGATCCGCAGGCCCAATGCACAAACCAAGATTTTTTTATTCACATACTGCCTATTGGATAGATGACAGAGTAGGGGTTGTTTTTTGTGCCGGAAAATCCGCAACTGATTGTATATACGCTTGAGCTTTGCCCGAATTGCGACCTGTTAAAGGGTTTTTTGAAAAAGACCGGTCACACATATACCGAGCGCGATCTCTCATCTGCAGAGTCGCTCACTGAACTGAGAGTGAACGGGGTATTTGTTAACGAAGCACCGGTACTCCAGAAGGGCGACGACTTTTACACATCCGCGGACCTTTTCCCCGCAGGGAAACTGGACGAGACACATATTGAACAGCTCATTTCAGGTGACTGATGGCACGACCGGAAACAAAACAGCTGACCTTCGAGGGAATCGCAGTTCCGGCCCTCCCGTTCGTCCGGACAACTGACGGTCATATCATTGAATGGGACCGGGGTCGTATCGTTAAGCAGATTGTTGAGGAGACCAAGCTTGTCGAAACATTCTACGGGTATGAAGGAGCAAGCGAGGAGACTGCACAGGAGATCGCCCTTGATGTCGAGAACCGGATCAAGAACATGGGGCTCAAGTCACTGTCTGGTCCGCTGATCCGTGAGATTGTCAACATAACCCTCCTTGAGAAGGGTATGGTCCAGTACCGCAATGTATCGACCCGGGTCGGTACTCCGGTCTTTGACGCGCACCAAATCGATGTCGGCAGAGGATTCGAAGCCCATGATAATGCAAACCTGCAGGAGAACGCCGAGACGTCCCACAAGAAGAAAGCGGACAAGATCTCAAAGGAACAGTACCTGCTCCAGCTCCCCCCGGATCTTGCCGATCACCATCTCTGCGGCGAGATGCACATCCACGATCTTGAGTACTTTGGCACCCGCCCCTTCTGCCAGGACTGGGATCTCCGGTATTTCTTCTACTACGGCCTGATGCCTGACGGAAACGGCACAAAAGCTTCCGTTGCCGGCCCGGCAAAACGCGCCGAAGTCGCAATCCTCCATGCAGTCAAAGCCCTCGGTTCTGCCCAGACGAACTTTGCCGGGGGGCAGGGGTATTACAACTTCCTCACATTCCTGGCTCCATTCATGGAGGGCATGCCCTACGAAGAGATCAAGCAGATGGTCCAGATGTTCGTGTACGAGATGACGCAGATGATGGTTGCCCGCGGTGGCCAGCTGGTCTTCTCTTCCATCCAGCTCTGCCCGGGTGTTCCGACACTCTGGCTGGACAAGCCCTGCGTGTACAAGGGGAAGATCTGGGATGGTAAATCCGCACCCCTCCGCACCTACGGGGAGTTCGAGCGCGAAGTTCGTCTGCTCTTCAAAGCGATCATGGAAGTCATGCTTGAAGGGGATTACTGGGGCAAGCCATTCAACTTCCCCAAGCCGGAGATCTCGATCGAACCTGATTTTATGCAGGAGCGCGAGGAGTTCAATAAGCAACACCCGGACCTCCCCACGTATAACGAACTCTACCTCATGACCTTTGAGCTGGCATCCAAGTTCGGCACGCCGTATTACGACAACCAGCTTCCGGCCTACCGCGGAGCAGGAAAAGGGATCTCCTGTTACCAGTGTTGCGCCTACCAGTTCTCGACCGTTGCGGATGAGGACTCTGAGTTTGACCAGAAACTCCAGTTTGAGGATGGCCGGCACTTCTCGATGGGATCGTGGCAGGTCGTCTCGGTGAACTGCCCCCGGGCTGCCTACAATGCCGAAGGCGACGATAACCGGCTCTTTGCCGAACTCAAGAAACTCATGGACGTCGCAGTTGAGATCTTTAAGATCAAGCGCCGCTGGATGGACCTCATCCGGGCAAACAACCGGATGCCGTTTGCCATGCAGCGCCCAAAGGACCCCAATACCGGCGAACGCGGCGCTCTTGCAGTTGATCTCGAAGGACTTGTCTACACCATAGGTGTTGTGGGCGTCAACGAGATGGTCCAGCACCATACCGGCCATCAGATGCACGAGTCCAAGGCCGCATTCAGGCTCGCAGTCCGGACAATGATCGAGATGGAGCATTATGCCAAGGAACTGAGTGCGAGGAACAACATGACCCTTGCCCTAGCCCGGACACCGGCTGAAACCACAGGACAGCGTTTCGCTGTTGCGGATCTGCTCGACCGCCGTTACCATGAGTTCGCAAAACAGGTCATCAAGGGCGATCTGGAGGAGGGCCTCAGAAAACTCGGCAAGAGTCGGGACCTCCCGATCTACTATACGAACGGCACCCATGTTGCACCGGGTGCAGACATCCCGCTGACCAAACGCATGGAAATCGAGCATACCTTCTTCCCCATCGTAGATGGTGGCAACATCTTTCACATATGGCTCGGCGAGGCACGACCCGATCCCCGCGGGCTCATGGATATGGCCATGAAACTCTGCCGGACAACCCAGATCGGCTACTTTGCTTTTACTCGGGATCTCACGGTCTCCCTCCGGCAATTCCACGAGATGCGGGATAAAAAGGATATCGCCGATTGGACTCCGGCTGACCTGCCGGCCCGGGTATAAATTTCACCAGTTTTTTATTCGTTCAGGATACCGGTTATGGATATGCGGCAACTGTTCTGTACAGTCAGCCAGGCAAAACTTTCTACGGGCATACAATTCTGCGAGAATTACGGGGCTCATGGGACAACACAGGTTATTATCTATCCCGGACTGGGCAACGTAGTTGATGGATATTTAATCTATGTTGTTCCTGCTTCACTGAAACCGGAGAATACCTATGTGGAAATTGTATTTGACGGACAGGATCGGGCAATCTGGAAACTTGCCTGATCCCATTCCGCTGCGAAATCCCGAATATCAGCGAGGGTTTATTTTAATGAAACGGGATAATTACCGGATCTGCACTTTCTTAAGAGAGATATCCATTATTCCGCGGTGGACGCGATACGTGCTGTGGATCCGATCAATGGGGTGGGGGAGAAGAACGGTGGTGATCTTATCGTCGATACAGATCCTCACCTCATCGGGTTCGATCTCCGCAATCGGAGCATTTCTCGGATCTGTCGGCAGTGTTGCCGTGATGAAGAGATCATCCTCGGTTTCCACAATCTCGTAGGGGATTGCCCTGTCATCGCCCGAAAGGGGTGACCGGAATACATCAGGATCGTCCGCACCAGTATGCCGGGTAATGATCGTATAGCCTATGACCCTGGCATGCTGGCTCTCGGGCATGTTCTTCACAATATCCTCAACAATCTTTGCAAGATTGCTAAACACATCATCGTAGGGACCATTTGGGTTATTCTGCATGGACACCTCTGAGGGTATATCGGTCTTTCCCGCGTTTGACGATCCCCCTTCGCTCGAACCTGCGAAGAATATCAGCAAGGGCGTCCTGCGGGATCTCCGTTGCCTCCACCAGTTCCGGAAGAGTCAGGGAATCGTGCGAGAGTGCAATTACTACAGTAACCTCTCGTTCGCTCCGGAATAAATCCTTATGGTTCTGGGCAAGATCATGGATCTTTATCTCGATATCGTGATTGATTTGCTCAAGACTCGTTAAGATCTTGTCATGGGCCTTGATCATACGGCCGAGCATGGCAACCGATTGTTTCAGCCGCTCGTTCTCCTCGGTATCCTCATCCGTAACCGCGCTGACGATCCGGATCTCCTTGAGACTGATATCGATGAGGATATCATGAGCAAGATAGTAGTATTTCCGCCGGCGCTCGTCCATCTGGCAGGATAGGATCGTTTCCCGTTCCAGCATCTGGAGGTGGTCGATCACCGCTTTTGGCGAGAGCATCAGGGTATCGGAGATCTCGGTCACAAAACAGGGTTTCTGCCGCAGGAGTTCGATTATCCGACGGCGGTTCCTGTTCCCGAGGATATCGAGCAGGCGAGCGGCCTCGGCAACATCATGCATATTTACGTAATGTTAGTTTGGTATATATTAGAATTTTTCTTCCATATTTAACAGCAAAAGAGGATACATCAGGACATTTCCTGCGCCTCGTCCCACATGGTGACGATATAATAATTATCGCAGTCACTGCTGACACAGATACCAATAACGCAGTAGTCCGGATTCAGGAATTTGAGACATTACAAAGGAACGGGCCGGGGGAAAGGGATGGATTACTTTTTCCTGAACTTATCCCTGGGCACCAGGATATCGAAGATGGCACCTTTGCCAAATATCCCAATCTCCCGGATGATGATCCCTGTGTATCCCAGAAGTTCGCGGATCAAAAAGAGTCCCCGCAGGGTTGTACCACTATACCCGATTTCGAAGATATTCTCCTTATCTGTATCAGGCACTCCCATGCTGTCGTCCTGGTAGATGATATGGAGGGTGTCACCACGGATTTGTGCCGACATCATGATAATCGAGAGTGCAGAGCCTCCACTCTTGAAAGAATTTTCAAGCAGGAGGGAAAATACCCGGGGAAGGAGGGGATCGGCATATATCTCAACACCATCGATATCCAGTTGGATCGTCACCTGGTGTAGCGGCAACAGTCCCAGCGCATCGTCCATTACTTTCTGTACCGACTGCCATGCGGGAGAGACCAGCCCCATATCCTGGAGTGCACGCATCGATGAGATTTGGTTCCTTATGGATGAGATCGACCCGATTGTCTTTTCAAAGAAGGTCTGCATCTCGTCATGCGTATCGATGAGCTGTGCACGTTCCAGGTGGTTCATGATGACCGAGAGGTTATCAAGGATATCATGGCGGGTGAGGCTGAAAAGCAAATCCATTTTCAGGTTGATATTTGCGTGACTGACATCTTCACAAATACCTACAATGAACTGCAACGTCCCGTTTGAATCCAGGATGGGCACGGTAATCATGTGAATGACACCCCCACCGGGAAGACGGGAATCCTCAACCTTGCTTTTTACCTTGCGGGGATTGCGGATAATCTGGAGATCCTCATTCTCAATCTCTGAGGCAACAGCGGCAGGGAAAACGTCCCGGTCTGTTTTTCCAAGGATCATCGCAGCAGGCATCGCAAACATCCTCTCACAGGTCCGGTTCCAAAAGATATAATGGCCAGAATCAACCCGTTTGATGAAGACGCCCACCGGCAACTGGTCGATCATCTCTTTTTTGAAAATCTCATCATCCTGCATCTTCAGAAGGGCCTGCCGAAGGGAATCAACCATCGTGTTGATACTGTTCTCAAGAAGAGTAAATTCACGGTTTTCCGTTGGACGGATCCGGTGGTCCAGGTCACCATGGGAGATTATCTCAATATCAGAAACTATCTCCTGAACCGGACGCGTGATCCAGCGGGAGAGGAAGAACGCGATGATACAGCCAATAAGGATCGCTGCAGCGCCGGTCAGCAGATGGTAAAGCAGGAGCTGGTTGAGGTACTCCTGGATCAGATCCTCGCTGTAGGTCACCTCAACGATACGGCTGGGATCCGATCCATAGGTCTCATCCTCAAGATCAATATAGAGGTAGCGGCGGGTTAGTGAATGCTCCTGATCGTGAACCTCAACGGTCGACCGGGTAATGATAACATCCATGAGGATCTCCTGCACAGCCGGTTCCGGCTGGCGGTTATCCTCGCTCTGCCTACCCAGCATGTTGAAAATCCGGTAGCCCTCGATATAAGGATTGACCGCAACGATCGTATCGATATTGTCATTGACAAGTATCTTCTCATTCACATTCTCGAAAGTCTGTCCCGTAAGCCCCAGCTCAAGGATATACTTATGGTCCACGGTCGGCTGATAGGCATATTTCCGGAATTTGCCCTCTCCCATCAGCTCATTGACAATGCGGTCCGGAAAGAAGCCGTCCGCAGTGCGAATTCTGGACAGGTACTTGTAAAACGAGGGAATAGTCTTGAAATCCATGCCCAGTTCCGGCGCATAGGTTGTATAGATGATGACTCCGGACTCATCAATGATGTAAATATCAATGTCGTCACCCATGCGTGTTTTGACTGCGGTGAGATCCATCCTGGCCGGATCACCACCTGCCCGCTCGTACTCATCTGATACGAGACCCAGTCCCTGGCGCATCTGCTGGTTTAAGCTGGCATCGTACGTATTCCACAACGCGTCCTTAAACCGGATTGCCTCTTCAATATTCTGCTCGGTCTGGATCTGGAGCAGGTGCTCCTCGCGATCGAAATTGTTTTTCGTATAAAGATAATCACTGACCGTGAGGAATGCGACAACACAAAGAACAAGAACAACCATGCAGAGGAGGATAAACTGGGAAAATGAATGCCCCTGCGGGGCGTGGTTATTCTTTTCCCCCATGGTTTGTTCTCCCGCCTAAAATCCGCACGATACCAGGTGGCGGATCCAGGAACTACTCTACCCCGGCATCGGCCAGCAGCTGGAAAATGAGGTCATAGTTCTCGCTCTTCTCATTGCGATGCCGGTGGACCGCCCAGACAAGACTTGACTCCCCGGACGATTTATAGGGGACCACTTTCCTGGCATGCACGTTTGCCCCTCGTTTCAGGAGGAGTTCCACCATTTCCACCTGCCCGTTCCAGACAGCGGCCATAAGGGGGGTCTCGCCATCGTTCAGCCGCACATCGATATCGGCCCCCTCAGTTATGAGGAAGCCGGCAATATCCGTATGCCCATTGATGGCTGCGGCATACAGCGCAGTAATCCCCCGGGGGGATTTCTCGTGGATATTTGCCCCATGCCCGACAAGGTTTTTGACAACGTTGAGATTTCCCGTCCTTGCAGCATGGGTGAGGATTGTAATCCCATTCTTATCCCGGGCTCGGAAATCAGCCCCATTCTCAATGAGATAGTTTACACACAACTCTTTCTGTGGTTCGAAGTGCGGCTTGAGGAGGGTGAGCATATCCGGGGTCATGAAGTCGGTGAGCTTGATCGTTGAACTGACCAGTCGCAGGTGAATCAGGCTGTCGATTAGCTCCTCAATGGTAGCAATCACCGCATAGGTCAGGGCAGTTTTTCCTTCAGTATCCCTGAGATCAACTGCAGCGTTCTTCTCAAGCAGCTGCCTGCAGATCTCGTAATTTGCCATGTTGGCAGCTGCCATCAGCGGGGTTGTACCAAACATGTTTGAGACGTTGGGATCCGCGCCGGATTTTACAAGAAGAGAGACAATCCGGACCGGGTTATAATCCGGATGATACTTGGAATATTTGTGAACAATCTCGATAAGGGCTTTGAAAAATTCATGGTCCATATTATCATAAAAGATGGACGAATTGGTGGAGGCCACGAGCAGGGGGGTCCAGCCTTCCTCGGTCTTACCGGAAAGGTCAGCCGGGTACGCAAGGATACTCCGGACGTACTCGAAATTATTCTGGAGGCAGGCAAACGTGAGCGGGCTGTAACCATTCAGAGTTGCAAGATTGACATCAGCTCCGCGTTCGAGCAGGAAACGGAAGATTCGTATGTCATCGCACAGGATCGCCTTGATGAGGGGTGTTTCTCCGTGGGCACCCCGCATATTAATGTCCGCCCCGCCGGCAACCGCAGCCCGTACCGCTTCGAATGTATCGGAGTCGACCGCTTCCATCAACCGGGTATCCGGGGATGCTGATACCATGTTTTTCACCACCTGCTCACAAACAGTATTTATGAGTTCTGTTTTATTATCCGTTATTAAAAAAGAGATCTATTCGATCCGGCAGGAGAACTGCTGTCGGAATACCGGAAAAGACCTCTCCGGCACGGAGAAATTTGATTATTTCAGGGATTCTGTGATTGCTTCCCTGACTTTCGCATCCGTTTCCGACTCCAGCGCAGCATTCAGGGCTTCTGTTGCCTTATTCCCGCCGATTGCACCGAGTGCCCGTATCGCCATCATACGGACGTAATAATTCTCATCCTTCAGAAGAATAATCATCGGCTCAATCGCATTGGAGTCGCCCAGTTCACGCAGGCCTTTGGCTGCCATGTAGCGCACATGGTCGCGGTTGTCCTTTAAACCCTTGATAAGCGGCTGGACAGCTTTCTCGTCAGCAATCTTCCCGAGGGCTTCGGCCGCACGGTACCGGGTCTCCCACTTGGGCTCCTTCATTGCCTCAGCAAGCGGCTCAACCGCAGCCTTACCGATTGCGGAGAGGGCCAGTGTTGACTGTTCGCGGACAGACTTGTCGAAATCTGCCAGAGATTCAACGAGGGGCTGGATGGCCCGGGGATTTTTGGCTTTTCCTAAAAGGTAGGCTGCATACTGCCGTACCTGCGGATCGGTATTATAGATGAGCGCCTTGATGAGGCTTTCAACATCCTGTTTCTCGAGTTCCGCGGCGTTTTCCGGTTTTTCTGGAATATTGGTCTCGGTCATAATCTCACTATTGAGTTATCGCCCGCATTCTTATATAAGTGAGATCACGCAACAGGCTTTCATGGACAAAAAAAGCGCCGCAGGGTGGAGGGATTGCCGCCACACCAGGGCTTATTCTATTGCCTGTTGTTGTGCACAGGATATCTGATGTAATTGTGGATGAGGATTGTAATATTGGCGATGTGTGTGTTTCATTCCCTCGCTCACGGGCTCGCGATAACCTCCAGATGATCAGGTGTATTCATGGTATCAGGGCCGGTTTTATCATGGTCAGGCAGTCCCTGCCCTTACGGCAGTTATGTCCAGCGACTTGGCAACCGATAGGACACCCTGTGCGGCCTCCCCGGGCAGGTCTTCCCGGATAAGGATCTCCCGGTATGTATCACAGAGGGTCGTAACCGTCATCCGGAAACGCGAGAGGGCGGTCTGGGTCCCCTGCCGGTTTCCTGCCCGGACCATCTCCTGGACTGCAGCCAGCTGGATTGTCCCTGCGCCGGCAAGGGTGTCCAGTTCCGAACAACGGATACCAAGATGCCGGAGAGTTGCATTGACCATTCGGACACGGGTCATTACGCCATCACTGCGCGACAGGATCTCCACCAGTTGAGTATTATCCGGGGGGGATTTTATTATCAGGGGGATGACCCGGTTGATTGACGGGGATCTGCCATAAATCGTCGGT
Source organism: Methanoregula sp. (assembly GCA_023228295.1). Classification (GTDB taxonomy): domain Archaea; phylum Halobacteriota; class Methanomicrobia; order Methanomicrobiales; family Methanospirillaceae; genus Methanoregula. Next base: position 6,462 of record JALOBP010000060.1, on the reverse strand, counting down.
GATGCTTGTGGGACATCGGTACCGTACCGGTTCCGAAGGGCTGTTGCAAGGTTGGCTGGCATTGTCGGTTTCTCCTGCTAATTTTCCTGTGCTCGGGTAATTTCATGATACTGTTTCCTTGAGGGGGATGCAGGGATTTATCAGATGTTGCTTGTCTTTTTATGGAATGCAAACCCGTATGAGGGGCGGTTATCCATACATAGAACACCGGGTGCGGGAACACCACCGCAGCACAGATCCAATTCATCCAATGGTTCTGGTTCATAGTTACCATCCCGAAGAATGGAACGCTGCATCAACCATCAACGGGGAGTATATTAAATGTGTAAAACTGCACCAGTTGGATCATCGAACCCGCAGGTTCAATCAATCGTAAGGGCTTCTTCGGGCACAAGAATGAGTGCCAACCATTTCGCAGTTAACGGTTGTTTTTTATATAAACCACAGTGAAGGATTGTGTATGAAATTCAAATGTATCGTACTGCTTATTTTGTGCATCGCGGTGGTTGCTGCTGCCGGGTGCATGGGGCTTCCTGCATCGGTGCCTGACCGTTCGGCTACGCAGGAAACAATATATATGGGCGACAGCAGCGACTACTGGGGGAGCGCCTCGAAAGTTGCCAATTCCAATAACGTTGCGGTCCCTGCCCCCGTCGCTGCGGGTACACCGTCCATGGAAGGTTCCGGAACCGGGGATATTGATACCAAGATTATCAAAACTGCCTATCTCACGATTGAAGTAAAAGACGTGACAACATCAGTCGAATCGCTCAAAGCAATGGCCGCGGGAAAAGGCGGGTACCTGACTTCCACCAGTATCCAGAAGAACTACAATAACCATCTGACAGGAAATGTCGTTATGCGTATCCCGCAGGCGGATTTCGAGAACACGATTGCTGGTGTAAAAGCTCTCGGCACCGTCAAGTCTGCCTCCACGCGTGGCGAAGACGTAACCGAAGAATACGTAGACATTCTGGCCCAGAAGACCTCCTACCAGAACCAGCTCGCCCAGTACAATACCATCATGAAGCAGAGTACCAAGGTCGAGGATATCATCAAGGTCCAGGAGCAGATCGACCGCGTCCAGACCGAACTTGACCGGCTCGAAGGACGGCTGAAATACCTCAACAGCCGGATCGACCTCTCTACTATCACCGTGAACCTGCAGGAGCCAGAACCCGTGGGCGGCGAGACCGGCCATAACTTCGTCTCGACCTTTAACGAGGGCATTGCCGGGTTCTTCGGCATGATCGATGCAATCATCATCCTCTTCTTTACGCTCATACCGCTCTTCATCCTCGGCGGGATCGGATATTTCACCTACCGTCGGTATAAGGGCAAAAAATCAGCAGACGTACTGCCAGAAGAAAAGAAGTAACAAAAATTTATTTTTTCTGCTGCTCGAGAAGGAGGCGGATTTTTTTGAGTTCATTCAGGATGAGTATGCTTGTTCCGGTCGATGCAACCGGCTCATCGACAGCCCGTACCTGAACACCGGTTCCGGTTCCATCACTCCCGCCGCTGCAGGCACGTACGGCATTCCGGAGCAGTTCCCGTAGTTCATCAGCAGATTCGATTGCCTCGATCCGTATTTCAGGGACCGCCTGCCCGGAATATCCAGCCGTCTGGACGGATATCGTTGAGATCCCCAGCCAGCGCATCACGGGTCCCTGCTTGAGATCGAGGTTGGTAATCCGGTTATAAGGAACAATGCCGGTTGTCCTGAACCATACACCCCGACGCCAGCGCAGTTCGTCATCGTGGAGTTCATAGAACATTGTAGCGTAATAAAGCCGGGTCCAGACAACAAAAACAATCGTGATGACGATGAGCCCCACGAGAATCGCCAGGGACACGTACAGATCAAGGTCGGCGGTCAGTATCAGGGGAAGGATCGTACAGGCAGCAATGAGAACAACAAAGAACAGGAAATTGATGATAAACCACGGGATGAAGGCTTCGGACGGTTTGAAGGGTATATTGCGGGGAAAACGATCGGATTCTGTCATAGTATATCGTGACTAGTATTAGCAGGCAGTACTAAAAAAAAAGGATCGCGATAGGAGACTCGGGTTAGCCCGTGGTGGTTACCGGGGCAGCAGTTGTTACGGTCGCACCACCATTACTGCTTACAGGTGCTGTTGCAACACCGGTAGTTGTGTCGGCCGATAGTTTGACCGAGCCGTGACCGATGATTGTGCTGTCTTTGGTCAGGAGGACGCCATTTTTATAGATTTCCACGAGAATCTCGTGGCTGGATCCATCCAGTTTCTCAAATTCCGCCACAACGGTCCCTGAGGCATTCTCAACTTCCCAGACACGGTCACCGGAATTACCGGGTACAGATGTCAGATCATCCGGCATGCCATAACTTCCTTTAAACCCGCCAAGGTAATTCACATGGATCTGCACTCCGGTCAACGGGATCGTCGAGGTCTTGATCTCGATGGGTACAACCGTCCCTAATACACCCATGGACGATGAGGGTGTTGTGGTCACGGAGGTACCTGGTTGGGTGGATGTTTCCCCGCTGGTCAGCATCGGGTAAACGAAGACGACACCAACTGCCACGATAACAAGGACGAGAACAATCGCACCGATACCAAACAGCAGGTTACGACTGGGCGCAAACCGGAAACTGCGGCGTGGTTTTTGGGGGACCGGGGGAACCGCCGCAGGTGCGGCGGGGGAGGGATCCTGTGTGCGCGCCTTGGATGAGAAGAGCCGGGGAAGGATACCTTTTTTCACGGGCTTTTCCACAGGGGAGGCAGGCGCTGAAGCGGACGGAGTGGTGGCAGGTTCAAACGAGGGGACGGGAGACGGGGTTTCGTCATCATCCCATGCCAGAGACTGCCGGACGGGAACATTCGGTATGTTCTGGCGCAGAGGATCTGCGGGGATCTTTACCGTGGACCGTTCGATAAGCGGTTCGATGGCCCGTATATCCTGGTCAATGGAGCGGAGGGACGGTGTTGCAGGGACCGCTGCCGGTACTATGGGCTGTACCACCGGTTGCGGTGCGGATGCCGGGGCTGCAGGTGCAATGATCGGGGAACCGCACCGGTTACAGAACGCAGAATCCGCAGGTACCTTGTTGCCGCAGCGGGAGCAGAAGATGTGCTGGCCCTCCACAGGAACCGCGAATCTCTGAATCGGGGGTGCGGGCGGCACAGGGGTGGTGGGTCCGGCCTCTATAATCTTCTTGACAGGGGGGATAACTGCAGTGTGGTTACGGGAGGGAGCAGGGGTTATCGGTTCAACAAGGGGATACATGGGGGTATTGACCACGCTGATACGGGGCTTGGCGGCAGGAGCTGGCGGAACTGCCGGTTCGGTAACAGGAGAGACCTGCCGGATCACGGTCTCGGACGCTGATCCGAGATTCTGCCGGATAGCCCGGACCCATTCGTCGCGCTCTTTGATGCGGTTGCCCCCTTCCCGCCGCGAGAAGGTGAGGATCATCTGCCGGGTATCTCCGGTCTTTGCCATCACCGACAGCGTGATGATCTGGTCTCGGATTGCATTTTCCCCGCTCTCAATATTCTTGATCGTTGCAAAGGGAATCTCCTTGGGCGGCAGGATGCTTTTGGCCCTGTCCACCAGGATCACCCGTTTGTCGGTGAGAATACCTTCGAACGGGATGGACTTGACGTAGACGCCCGGCGTTCTCAGGAGCACTTTTTCATCATTACGGAGTTCTGGATCACCCATGATACCACGTTATATTTCTTATTCGGTAGTGGTTGTCTCTTCCATGGGAAAAAGATATTTATCCATGGTTTTCTACAGGCAGCCGGGCTTTGCGGCAATGAAAAAAATCGTGATTACCAGGAGAGAAAATGGAACGGATTACCGGAGAACAATGCCACATCTGATGATGGGGCTGCTGATACCACCAGCATTTTAACCCGGGTTTGCCATGGTATAGGATATGCAGTACCGTACGTGTGCACTCGTACTGGTTATCATTGCTCTGACCTGCGCGGCTGGTTGTACAAACCAGGCCGCCACACCAGCCACGTCCCTGGAAACTTCCGAACCTACGATAATTCCGACACAGGAAAGTGTTTCCGCAACCATACCGGTTGCCGACATGGCCCTCCAGCTCACCCATCCCCCGGCGGAATACATCCTGCGGGATCGTTCGGTTATAACCTCGCCCGATGTCACCCAACTCACCCGTGATCTCGGCTGGAGGGAGGGTTATTATGTCACGTTCGATCGCACAGGACGATCTAAAAACGACCAGACACGGATTCGCCAGTCGATCAATGTCTTCCCTGTCGATAATATGAATAAAGTCTTCACCCTGGAGAAAGTTGCGCTGTCCGAGGGACAGAACACGTTTTCCTCCCCGTATGAGATCCCCTTCCCCACCATCGGCGACCGTAGCATTGCCTACCGCATGACCAACGTTCCCGTTGAGGGACAGGTCACCTACACAGTCATTTTCACAAAAAAGAACGCATTCGAACGTATAACGATGGCAGGTACAAGCACAGATTACGAAACCTTAAAAGATGTAGTGCAGAAAGCGGCGGCAAAGATCCGCTGATTTTTTCCGTCATGATTTTACCCAGCCGGAAAAAACAATAGGGATACCGGGGAGTGAAATGGTCTTTAACTGCGGTCAGTGCGGGTCATGCTGCATGTATCTTGGCGACTACATCGTCATCGAACGCCAGACAGGGGTATTCTCATTCGACTGCGAATGTGTCTCGACCGGCACGGCATTCACGGCCGAAGTCGACAATGACAAGCAGCAAATATTTTCTGATTTTTCATTCCCGACGGCGCACCCATCCGCATGCCGCTTTCTCCGCCCGGACGGCGACCTCCTCCGCTGCACAATTCACCGCGACAGCCCGGCGCAGTGTAAGTTCTACCGCTGCGTGGTGATGCGGATTTCCGATACTTCCGGCACCTGCCTCGGGCAGGTCACCGGCACGCTGGCCCTTTATACCGATGACAAAAACCTGCGGAAGGTATGGGAGGAGATGGAACACCTACGGCCGAAGTCTGATAACGACGCTGAGCCGTGGATTGCCACATACCTGAAGGAAAAAGGGTACCGGATAGCGTGACAGGATCGAAGGTACGATAAAAAAAAGGTATTAGACCGGCTGGCCTGGTATGGCACCTGCGGGGGAAGTTTCAGGGGCCGGCGCTACCGTAGTGTCGTCAGGGCCAAAGTAAATACCGGAACCCAGCCACCAGGTGTCGTCTACCACCATCACGTACCCGAGTTTCTTCTCAACTGCGTTGTTCTGCGTGGGGTTGATGTAGTAATACGATCCGAACCCGGTGCCATCGAGGGCCGCATCGCGAAGTTCCTGGATGAACAGGTTACCTTTTACATCCTTCTCGTTTATCCGGTTGACCCCAATCTTCTCAGGGTTCACCGGGTGGGCAATGGTGGTTCCGTTGATGTCATACGCGTAGATATAGAGCTCTCCCCGGAAGAACGATCCTTTGGGATTGGAGAACTCTGCCAGGGCTTTCTCTTTCCCGTTGGCCTCCGCATAGGCAACTGCCTCTTTGACAAAGGCGACCATCTCTTCTTTGGTCGCGGTCTTGGATGCTACAGCAGTTGCCGACGGGGTAGCGGTTTCCATTGTGGTCACAACTGGACCAGGACCAGTTGCCGGTGCCGGCGCCTGCGTGCAGCCGGCGCTGAACATAAGGATGGATAAAAGTATACCCATAATAACCAGATTGCGGAAATTTATCGTCATATAATAGAAAGTGTGGAGGGGGATAGATAAATTATTTAGGATCACGTTCAGGAAAGGGAAGTTTCCTGAAGATCGGCGTTCCGAATCGTGAGAATCAAAACACAATACATGGAAAAAATGTTAAAAATCGTAGTGACGCCCAGGTCGGAATTCGAATCCGAGTCGATTGCGTGACAGGCAATCATGATAGGCCACTACACTACCTGGGCACTTTGGTACAGTTAATCCCGCCTCCCAGATTCGAACCGGGGACATCGCGGTAGCCGCGCAGTTACCTTTGACGGTAAACCAATCTACAGCCGCGCACTCTACCAGGCTGAGTTAAGGCGGGGCACTGCCTAATAATGTAGGGATAATTCTGTATTAAACGTATCGTAACACGACCCTGTTTTTGGGGAAAAAATCCCATAATGAGACCGTGTTTTAGGTTTTTTTAAAAAATGCGCAGATTCGCATTAAGGAAAAACCGAGTCGGATGCTTTCCTGGCTCAAGGGTCCCGCTCATGCGAGGAAATGGCCGGTTATTTCGCCGACAGATTTTATCTCTTTTTATTTTCCGGTGTGGTGCAGCGATTGTTTAAATAATCCGCCTTCGCATTATGATAGTATGGTTACTCGCAAGGATATTGCGGGGGATCGCTTTCTTCACCGATAGCGACGCCCGTGAAAATGTGACTGTTTTTGATACCACGCTCCGGGACGGAGAACAGACCCCGGGGGTAGCATT
>JALOBP010000059.1 GCA_023228295.1 Methanoregula sp. | reverse complement strand
CCTTGCACTCGTAGCGGTTTATTACCTCTATGCAACTATCACCGGTCTCCCGATTGCATATATTGTTTATTTGATCGTCATTATTCTGCTTCTGGTAATTGCCGGCTATTACCTCATCATGTATCCTGGCCCGGTTCTGCAGGAGTTCTGCGAGAAGAACAAATATCTCCAGTATATCCTCGATCTCGGCGAGCAGAGCCGGGCGATCCAGAAAATTTCACCGTATATTATCTCAATATCCTTTTTAGGGTGGGTGCTCCGGGGACTGGAATGGTTTTTTATTGCAAAAGCAATGGGAAGTGTAGCAATCGGGATTGTTGATGCCCTTCTCCTTAACCCGCTTCTTACGATTCTCTCACTAATCCCGGTTACCCCGGCGGGTCTCGGCATACAGGAGGCCGGAATTGTCGGGATTCTTGTGCTTATGGGAATCAGTCTCACTTCCGCGACAGCGTTTGCATTCCTGACGCGTTTTATCGAGATAATAATCGATTTGATTGGCCTGAAAGGTTTTTTCTCTCTTGATACGAGCCAGGAGAATTTACTGGATCACTATAATGCAATTGACGGGGATATTGACGATAAGGCCTATAATTCGGATTTACTGGTCCAGAAATACTGGCAGCAACGGCGAACCGGGACCCTGAAAAATATGCTTGGTGCACAGGACGATGAGGTAATCCTGGATATCGGGTGCGGGAGCGGGGTCCAGCTCCGTGCCCTTGAAGTTACCCATCCCCGGCTTCTCATTGGCATGGATCTCAACCGAAGTGCATTATTGTTCGCAAAGAAGAAGAGCATCCAGAAGAGCGAGTTCATCATAGCAGATGCGCAATACCTTCCTTTCAGAGACCGGTCGGTCCACAAAATCATCTGCGCTGAGATTATCGAGCACCTCCATGAACCGGAAAAGATGATCGGGGAGTCCCAGAGAGTATTGGATAATGGCGGTCGTATTGCAATTTCAACCCCCAACGAGCGTTCCATCTGGGGGATCTATGAGATCTTCTGGGACCGGTTCGGTCGTGGTCGCAATTATGGTGAGACACACCTGAAGTTCTTTTCAGTACAGGAACTTTATGGGTTTTTTGGATCCTACCCGCAAAGATCTCACCAGACACTATTCCTCATTTCCCCGGTTTTTGCACTCTTCAACAATGAAAAAATTCTCGCGTGGGGGCGAAAAATTGATGGGGTATTTGAAAAGCTCAATTGTGGGGTAATTATTGTCATGAGCGCCACAAAAAAATAAATTGTCTCATGGGCCACTTCGGGTTTTCCTGGTTTTGGTTTTAACCTTGAAGATCCTATGTTATTTTTTCTTCATATTACAGATATCAGTTAATCCCGGTTTCCCATTCAGGAATATGGTCAACTGATAAACAAAGTGGGTGCGATTACCGGTAATCCCGGAATTTAAAAAAAAGGAGATCGATAAACGAAATCAGAGTGATCTGATGTTCACTTCGTATTGTTTGATAACCACGGTTGTTGTATCAGGCAGCCGATATTTCACCGGCAATCCAGATCCGTCACCGGGCTGTGCAGCAGATGTTGGATCCACGGTCATCCCCAGTTTCTGGAAGTAAGAATTCCATGCAATGGAATAATCCACATCCTTATTGGGTTTATATTCAAGATATACCGGGGGACTCAGAGTAGGGACTGCAGGTAGCGGGGGATTGGCATCGAACTTATTGAATCGTGATTCTCCCAACATCATCTGGACCGTACCAACCCCCTCCCGGGAGATTTTTGAAGTGCTTGTGATGTTTACGAGGTTGATGACCATGGTTTCAGTCTGTCCGTCGTAGAACCAACGGGGTTCAGCGAGCATCACCGATCCCGGTTCAAAATACTGGCGCTTCACGACGGCACCGTTCTGGAGGGATATGTCAGTGCTGGAAGATACCGATGAGTACAGCAGGTCTCCCGAACGGAACGAATCAAGTAAAATGTTGTTGTTGTCATAGATTTTTATCGATGTGGGAGATCCCGATGCCGGAGCCTCACTGGAATTTTGAACATGGAGTACCCCGCCCCCTATCTTCAGCGAGGTCTCTTTATATGGTATCGTCTTGTACGCAAGGCTTTTCACATCGTTCTGCAGCACAATCATGTTCTTTTCCATGATCTGTTCATCAGCGCTTGTCTGCTGCTGGAGTAGCATCGGGTATCCGTAGAGTGTAACAAGGCCAATACCCACAATAACCAACGTAAATATAAGGAGGAACCCAAGCGATTCCGACACGCCATCGGTGCACCCCATCCGGTATTTTTTATTTCTCATTTATAACCCCCCAGAATTGTAACTAATCTTATTCATACCCGTACCCGTTGTATTCCCTCCAGCCTTTTTTGTTGAACCGACACCGGCAATTGCCACACTGGAAGCAATAGTATTCCGGCTTACGGTGACCACTTGGGCAGAAAGGGTTTCAGTATCCCCGGTTTTGATTTCAACGAAGTATCCCTTTCCTACGATGTCATCAGGAATATCAAAAGTCGAGGTGATATTACCATTGGATGGCGCTATTGCATATGTATCAACGACCCGGGTAGATATGCCGTTGCTGATATCGGTGAAGGCTGAATAGGTGATGGAATTAGTCGGTCCTTCCATGAAATTTGCGTTCACAAGGAGCATCATAACAATGAAAAGGACCATGAGGACCCCGGTTATCAGAATGTATTCTATCATTGTTGCTACGCCGGCATCATTGTTTTTTTGGCATTGCATATTACGATCTCCAAGTCTCATTATACGACATCACCCCGTTGTAGTAGTGTATCTCAACCAGCTTCGTGGGAACCCCGCTCCATGACTCGGATTGCGTTGAGAATTGTACCACAGAGCCGTGCCTCTCCAGGGACAATTGTCGAATCTCATTCTGCACATTGGTCTTGTTCAGGTAACTGCCCTGATCTTCGAGATCTGCAGACTGGATGATCATATCTCGTACCCCCCGGATATCGTTTTTCGGAAATTCCGACACCGCCTCTGCAGTCGTCTGCCCCACAACCGTTGACTGGTTGAGGATGATTGCAATGAAGAACAGGCTGAAACTGATAATAAAACCCATGAGCACAATCCACTGTGCATCATCATTTAATCGCGCCACAGGAGCACCTCCACGAGGACGGCATGTTTCCACTTGCAGGTGTTAGTGTTGCACCCGGGAAACGCTTTATCAACGATAAGCCATTCAGAAACCCGCACCGTATGTTCCCCCCCAACGCGAGGGATGACGGACTCACTCAGGGCACTGCTGTTGACCCAGCCATTGGGTGTCACATAGGTTACATTTGCAGCAAACTGGATCCTGTCAGGACCCGTACCGGTTTTGTTGTTCACGATGTTATCGAACATTGTCCGGAATGTTTCACTATCGTCAGTTTCCACGATAGCCTGGAGCGGGCTCTTGCCAACTGAACTATTGGGGGCAGTATCCATCATGGCCAGGGCATCGCTTCCCAGCACTTCGAGTTGCATGTCGCTGATATGCGTGTCCCCCATGGTATACACTGACGTGCTATTGACAACAATGAACGCGCTTACCAGGATGATGAGCCCTGCTGCAATTCCCTCAATTGTATACAACTGCCCGCCCGAGTTCACCATATCGCAACCTCCAGAACTGCATCAGTCAAAGCGGGCTGGGTGACATTTGCGGGGTGGTAATTATAATTGAATGGCCTGGTAAGGGAGTTATTCAGGAATTGCTGGTCTGGAGTGATGGTAAATGTCATGTTGATAAAGATCGATCTCTCCAGGCTCTCTGAACCCGTTCCTAAAAAGAATGGCGGATCGAATACCATCGAGAGAGTCTTCTGAAATTGCTTCCCATTCCCTGCCTGCGGGAAGGTAACCGGTGAAGACTCGCCATCAACGTACAGGAAATTATCCATGCTTGTTGCATCCACATGGTAGGGCTCAAGGGTGGATGTAGTACCTACGTCTCTGGTGAAAAATTTGATATCTGTTATATACATGGCACAGGGATTGAGATTTGCCGGGTCCCGCGCTTCGTCAAAGTCAGTGATATTGATGATGATTTTCTCCTTGGCAGGATAAATCCTGTACGCTGCAGCCCCGTTTTTATCGATGATCTGTCCTACCGGGTCGCTGCGGAGGTGCGAGGTATTGAGTACGATGGTGAACGGGTGTCTCGTAATCTTCTCGGTATTATTGTAGCCGAATTCTTTGATTATCTCCTCACCAATTGTTGTATTACTGGGATGTTTGATTTTTACATCCCTGCGGATATATCCATATGGGTAATACTCGGGAATGATATCCCCTACCGACCGGATCGTGTCCTCCCCCGCTTCCCTGAGGGAAATATTGAACCGGTATGGGTAGTCCCCGAAGATTACCCGTTTATGATAATCCTCAAAGGTAAAGTCCGTGGTGTTGAAAAACCGGTTCACCTTGTTCTCATCGAGAATACGGGGAGTATCTTTTGAGACTGCAAGGCCGAACCGGATTATGTTGCGCGTATCCGTCTGGATCTCCCATGGCTGAGGTGAGACATCTTTGTGGGCCTGCCCGGGATCCTCTGTAAGGATAACCCCTGCCCGGTATGCAACTGCATCGAAGTCTATTGAGTGGGACTGAATGCCGATGAACAAGCCCGGTACCATGGTTGCTACCCATATAAATGCAAGGATAAAGAACGTGAATCCTACCATAAAGTCCACGGACATGCTGCCTGAATTGTCAGTCATTGGATGAAATCAACGCCCCCGTTGTTGCATTGAATATGAGCTTTCTGGAATTTCCCTGTTCGGTTATGGTGAAGTAATAGGTATCTTCTGCCAGGGTCAGTTCGCGTACCACGGTGTTTATAGATCCTGTTTTCGGGACGATCAGGTCACGGTTCTTCTCAATGAGTTCCCTGGGTTTGATGATCCCCACGAGGTTGATCTCTTTTTCGGGGTATTTGCCCGGCCAGTTATATGAATCTATGTCAGAGCTACTGGCATAGGTTATCAGCGTGGCCTGATCCTGGTTCCGGACAATAACACTCCAGCTGGCGGCCTCACCGTTTTCATCTACTCCATAACCGTAGATCTGGTGTACACTGGCAATTTTTTCCGGCTTTGGCTGGGTTGCACTCACCGGACTGTATGTATAAAAATAGATCTCCTCTAAAACCTTCTCAAAATTCATCGACCTGTCTCTATTGGTCTCATTGGAAATGGCGAACGAGGCCGGGATTTCTGACGGGTTTTGTGAAGAATCTGCAGATTGAGGTGATGGAGTTGAAGACGGGAGCGGGATGTTCCCCGTAATTCCAAGAATGGCTATGATTGCCACGATGAAAAAAACCACATATAATGCTTTTCGCATGGAACTGCCTCAGGGTTTATAAGAATGTGATATGATATAATTTTTGTTTTTTGTAATCGGTTTATTTATTCCCCCAATGGCCAGATTAAGAGCTATAAGTCGATTTATGGTCTTTAACCAAAAATCCCGTGTCTCTCACCAGAAGATCTGCAGGAAACATGAATCTGCCAGCAAATAATAGGTGTATCCATAAAAAACATGTGCCCGAAGGTGATACTATGGATCTAACCAGAAATTCCGGCCATTTTACCAATCCGACATCAATTTAAGAGAATCTTAAAATAAAAAAATATATATAGTGTGCATCGCCAAACCTGTAACCTGTGTGAGAGGAATGACCGTGAATCGAATAATCCTCGGACTAATCGGGCTTGCCCTGATAATCAGCTCTGTTGCAGCATATAATCTTGATGGATCACAGATTAAAACCAGTCAGGAATGGCTGGTTGCCAACAATGGGCTTGACAAATCAACGATTACCGTTACTGTGATAGATGCAGATACCAATATTCCTATCCCGGATGCCGATGTTGTCTTCTCCCTGGATGACGCCTCGTCATCTCTCGGGACGATCTCTCCAGTGAAACCCACGGTTGTCAGATCGGACGCCGCAGGGAAAGCAATCGCAGTATTCACCACAAGCACGAAAAGCGGCACTGCGATCATACTCGCAACGATCTCGTATCCCGCAGATGGTGTCACGATCCCGGTAGCGAAGTCCGTCAGCCAGAAGATCGATCACGACACTCCTGCATTTGCAACCTTTGATAATATACCAAATGAGGTACTGGTGGGCACAGAGGATACGGCGATTCTCCGAGTAACTGATCGCTGGAACAACCCTGTCGATAACAAAAACATCGCCGAATCCGTCCATATCACCATGACGGGAAAGGCTGGTGCTGCAATAAACGATGCCGGGACATACGTTCCTGATAAAACCTACCTGACCGATGCAGAAGGGAAGGTATCCATCGCGTTCAGGGCATCTACCATAAAAGGAGATTCCAATAAGCTCTGGATGGATCCGATAGACTCAATGCCGGTTGGCCAGACAAAAACAATAACGGGTATTACTGATGGTATACCCGTATATCTCTTACAGACCGCCGCGAGGAATTCTGATTGGGAACTCTCACCCTTCACGGCAAACGGGCTTGAGGAAAACAACGCGGTAATTACCTATACACTAACCGATAAATACGGCAATACAATACCCGGCGTGTCCATGTTATTCAGGTCGGATCCTGATGAAATAACCGGAACCCTGACAACCAACGATGATGGATATATCGTCTTCACCTTTAATGCACGGGATTATGCCGCTACGTATACCCTGACCGCATCCACCCCCATTAGTGACCAGGTGAAATGTAAGGATGCCATGACTGGCTTGGAAACCGGGGAGGTTGGGTCATGTACACAGTCGATCGCATATGTATCTGACGAACCCGTAGATCTTATATTAACAGGGAATCCGCAGCATCTTGTCAGTTCAGATGTTATTGGCACTACCAATAACATAGCAACCCTCAATGCTCGAGTGATTGACGCGAAAGGTAACCCGGTAGTGGGTCAGGAGGTATTCTTCGAAATGGGAGATTATGTCCCAGACGTATCGGCAGACCCCCTGCTACCCCCTACACTGGATGTCCTGCCAACCCAAGCGGTTCTGGTAGCAGCACCAGAAGGATATGCAACCGCCCACTTCACCTCGGGTGGTTTTATTGTCAACGGGGATGACTACAATCCGACGGCTACTGGCACCCTTAAGGTAAAGGCAACGTGGACGCCCACTGGCAAAGATCCCATCACCAAGGATATCACGCTAACCTGGAAGAACTATCCTTACATTAGTACCTCCGCTACCATGGATTGTACAAATGCACATGTCGGGGACCTTCTCAACATCACGGTACAACTCTCCGGTGACGGGGCAGCGCTCAGGCCGGATCCGATTGATGTTGTCCTCCTCCTCGATCGTTCAGGCAGTATGATGTATGATGATACAGATACCGAGGACCGGATGGTAGAAGTCATGACTGCATCAAAGGTATTCGTTGAGCAACTGGGTGCTCAGGACCAGATTGCCTTAATCGCGTTTGGTAGCCAAGGAAACTTAGTAAAGGCTGCAACCTATCCCCCTATATCTGGTAAATACTATTTAGGGCCTGGAAAAGATTCGGATATATCCGATGATACGACGTATGTTTCAGCACAGTATAAGGGAAGTGGGCTGTATAACTGGAATGAAGTACAGATCGTTCAGGTATTAACGACTGATTCCGCAGCCATCGATACCGGGATTGATTCCCTGGTTCCTGCCGGTGGTACTCCTATGAAGGCTGGTCTCATCAAAGCGATTGCGGAACTTCAGTCAACGCGTGCAAGAAGTAATGCGGTGAAGGCAATTGTCCTGCTTTCAGATGGTGAAGCTACTGACGGCTCTAATGCGGAACTGATCGCTCTGGGAACTACAGCAAAAAATGCAGGCATCAAGGTTTTCACGATCGGATTCGGTGAAGGTTCAACAGCAGATCCAGTTGTTCTCCAGGGTATTGCCACAAATTCCGAAGGCCAATATTACCCGGCCACCTCGGCAAATATCGAAGATGTATACAAAGATATCGCCGGCAAACTGAAAGATGTCGCTGGTGCCGAGACTGTGGTAAACCTGAATTTCGGTGACATTACCATTGCTGATGGACTTGGTGGTGAGATCAAGGACTATATGGAATATCAGTATGTGAGTTCCGGCCCCGAAGATGAACTATCCACGGTAATTAACAACTCCATTCTTGTAGAAAATGAACTGACTGGTGTGAAGGATTACACGCGTATTTTCTTTGGAACTCATAACGATGGGCCTGAGTGGGAAAGTGGCGCCCCGATCGTATATAATGTGAACGAGATCAAGCTGGATCAGACATGGAGTGCAACATTACGCCTGAAAATGATCGATTCGGGATCATTCAGTATCTTCGGCCCGGACAGTTCATCCTTTGTCAGCTTTAAAGATCTCAAGGATCCGGATGCCGATCCGGTATCCAGCTTCATTCCTGCAATTGAATGTAAAGTCAATGAAGTGGGCCAGAATACCGAAATTACCCAGGTATCCCTTGCTTTGCATGACCTGATTGTTGAGAAGGTGGATCCATCCAAATGGAAACTCGCGTGGTTCACTGATTATACTGGTAACAGCCTTGTAACAGAAACCGTCCAGTACAGCCGTGAAGGAACAAATGCATGGCAGAACCTCCCCGGTGTGGACACGATGGTACTATCCTCGCCGGCAACCGATCTTAAGACTATCCGGTATCTTCCCTTGGCGGATGCCACGATATGGGCCCCGGGAACCTGCTGGGATTTCCGAATCGTAACAACATCCCCTGAGGCAGGGGCAGTACCCCCGCTTACAACTGCTGCGACCTGTATTGAGGGGACCAGCGATGTCATCTATATCAAACTCGAATAATTTTTCTGATTCACGAGCATTCGGCAGTAAAACAACTCTTTTTCCCAACCGGTGCCTCAGACCGGAGATATTACCTGGTTCAATAAACCCCGAATGGTAGATTTCCCGGGGTCGCACTTTTTGGTCCTCATGCCGGAAAAATATCAGAATACCTAACACGGGCAGCATACCATTCATCCATTACGAAAAAAGGATAATCATGAATCCGTGCATCACTGCGATGTCACGGAAGGCTGGCAAATTCCAGGATGAGACGGTATTCCGTTATCCGGCAAAAAAGAAAGATAGTGGGATACTGTTGTGCCGGCTTTCACGGCACAATCTTCGTGATCGGGATCTCGAGGATATCTTCCGCACCACATGCCTTCAGTTTCGGGATGAGGCCATTGACCGCGCTCTTCTGGACCACGGTCTGGATGCTGTAATAGTCGATCCCGTGGAGCCGGCTTACGGTTGGCGTTTTCATGGCCGGGAGGGCTGCAACGAGCAGCTCCATCGAGGCAGTCGGGACATTCATGGTCAGGAGCACCTTGTTCCGGGCGTCGATGACCCCGAAGAGAAGGGTTTTGATCTCCTCGATCTCCTTCCTCTTCTGCGGGTCGGCCCATGACTGTTTGTTCGCGATGATCGCGGTGTGGGATTCCATGATCTGGCCGATAATCTTGAGACCGTTCTTGCGGAGCGTTGTGCCCGTTTCCGTGAGGTCGACGACTACGTCCATTAAGTCGGGGACTTTTGCCTCAGAAGCACCATACGAGTGGAACATCTGGACCGGGATCATGAGATCCTCGAAGAACTTCTTTGTGAGTTCGGGATACTCGGTCGTGACCCGGCTGTCCGGCCGGATCTGGCTGACGTTCTCGATGGGCTCGTCACGGTGGACCGCGATCACGATCTTGACGTTCCCCTCACCGGTCTTGCTGTAGGAGAGGTTGGCCACTTCCACGACATCCGAACCGGTTTCGGTTATCCAGTCAAGGCCCGATATGCCCAGATCGAAGTAGCCCTTGTCCACGTAGGTGGGGATCTCCTGCGGGCGGAGGATCTTCACCTTGCCGATACGGGGATCGTTGATGCGGGGATTGTAGTCACGGTCAGTGCGCTTGACCTCAAGGTCAGCCTCCTTAAAAAGCTGGAGCGTCTGCGCCTCAAGGCTGCCTTTGGGAAGGGCGATGGTGATCATACCCTCAACCATTGCCGCTTTATAACAATAAAGGAGAAGGGTTTGGATTAATCGAAGGTATGAACAACGAGCCCGCTTAAGAGCTTGGGCTCAAACCATGTGGATTTCGGGGGCATGACCCCGCCGGAATCTGCTATGGTAAGGACGGTCTCGATCTTAACCGGCTGCATGGCAAATGCGAGCTGGTACTGCCCTCTGTCCACGAGCTTCTCGAGGTCTGCGACCGGCCGGGCGCCACCAAGGTACTGGAGCCGTGCATCCGCGCGGGGATCGGTGATCCCGAGCAACCCTTCGAGCACATAGGTCTGGAGGACGGCAACGTCAAGGGCTTCAAGTTTTGGGGCCTTCTTATCGATCAGGCGGGTGCATTCGTACCATTGGCCCCCGAAATACATGTGGACAATGTGGTAGTTCTCGGGCTTTGCACACTTTGGTCGTATGTTGAACTCGCGGCCGTTAATCCTGCCATAGGGCTTGACCTCGAAATATTTTTTCAGGTTGTCGAGGAACATGTCGTGGGTAAAGGTACCGAGGTCAACAAGCAGCCGGCTGTAACCGTGGATCTTCACCTTGTTGTGGGCGAACATAACCCCCATGAAGCGGGATACCCCATCATCCACGGGTTTTCCTGCAGCAATATAGTGGTCGGCGACATTGACCGCAGATTTTGCCCGGTGATGGCCGTCAGCGATATAGAGCGCCGGAATGGCGGAGAATGCCTGTTCGAGACGGTCAAGGGCTGACGGATCGGTGATCCGGAAGACCTGGTGGATGCCACCGTCCGGGGTTTTGACATCCGCATCCGGGACCGACTGGGGGGTGATGAGGGATCGAATGAAGGAAAATGTATCCCCCGAGTCCCGGTAGAGGAGCACCACGGGGCCATTGTGGGTCTTCGTGGTCTCGATGTGGCGGGTGCGGTCCTCCTCCTTGTCGTAGCGGGTCAGTTCGTGGCGGCGGATACTGGTGTTCCGGTAATCCTCCACGTCGAGACAACAGCAGAGCCCGAGGAATGTGTCGCCGTTCTGCTGGACGCGGTAGAGGTACATACCCGGGTTGTCATCTTTTTCCATCTCCCCGCTTTTGAGGAGCGCCACAAAGTTCTCGCGTGCCCGTTCGTAGATTCGCGGATCATTTGCCGGTATATCTACGAGTTCGGCGTCCGGCCGGCTCACGCGCAGGAAACTCTTATTGTTCTTTGCAATAATCGCCCGTGCCTCATCCGCGGTAACGACATCATACGGGACTGCGGCAATCGCCGGGGCCACCGAACGCTCCGGCCGTACACCGGCAAAACGATATATCCAGACCATACACCCACATCCAATCGAGAAAAATCTCTAATACTTTCCGTGAATAGTTGGGCGTGCTCCCATATAATTTTCCGCACAAAACCCGGGTGGGAGTAACAATATTGATGTGAATGTACGCAGGATCCTATACACCAGAAAAACCGGTACCGCACCCATGATCAAGCCCAGTGAAATTGTCCAGCCCACCCAGCCGCAGATACGGCGGGCCATACCCACCGATATCGGGGCGATTGTTGCCATTGAGAATGAGTCATTCATCGATCCGTGGGAGCAGGGGGTCTTTCTCGAAGCCCTCACCTATTATCCCACGACCTATTTCGTTGCTGTCTGCGATGGCGAGACTGCCGGTTTCCTTGTCGGGGCCCTCGAGGATACCGGGGAGCATATCTATGGTCATATCTGCAACCTTGCCGTGAGCCCCCGCTTCCGGCACCGCGGGATCGGCCACCTGCTCGTCACCCGGGCCGAGCACCAGTTCGCGCTGGAGCTTGCAACCGCGGTGCAGCTGGAGGTGCGCGTATCCAACACGGCAGCACAAAAATTCTACCGACGCATGCGGTACCAGAACGTATTCGGTATCGAGGGTTACTATGCCAATGGCGAAGACGCGCTCGTCATGATGAAGTGGTTCCGATTCTAGGTACGTCGGCTCAAGCAGCCTGATAAACCGGGAAACCTGCAATATGGTTTTGCGATTTCCTCCACCCGCAATCCTTTTTTTTATCGGGTGCAGTCCCAGGGAAAAATGAAAAATGTTTTTTCCTGTTATGATAACCACTGTGGGATTGATGCCGGAACCAGTGAATGCCGCGTGACCAAGAACGAGATCCCCCCGGACCCCTCCCGCAACGGGAATGATTTGGAATTTCCCTTTCCCGATCCGGAACGCCAGCAACAGGATATCTCGGAGAGCAGGGACCATCACCATCGTCCCCGGGATCCCCTTCCGCCCCAGGGAGAGTTCGGGCTGAAACGCGGCATCCAGCCGTGGATGGCAAACCTGATTGCTATCGGCGGGATTATCGGCTCCTGTTATTTTCTCGGGACGGGGTATCTCATCTATGAGATGGGCCCGAGTGTCATCCTGCTGTATGCACTTGGCGGCCTGATCATCTGGACTGTAATGCAATCGTTTGCCGAACTGCTGGTTAATGTTCCCCGGCAGGGCAATTTCATCAGTTATTCTGCTGAGTTCATCTCCCCGACATGGGCGGTCGGTACCGGCTGGAGTTACTGGTTTAACTGGTGTGCGTACATCCCCTCGGAAGCCGTGGCGGGCGGCATCATCATGCATGTCTTTGTGTCGCAGGTCCCGGTTGTCCTCTGGGCGGTTGCGTTCCTTATCATGATCACGGTCCTGAACCTGATCCATGTCGGGGGCTTTGGCTTGGTTGAGAGTTCCCTTGCAATCGTCAAGATCGTGCACAACGTCATCTTCTGTGTTGTTGCAGCGCTGATTGTCCTTGGGCTTATCGGGTCGGCGGGATTCATCGGGACGAGCGTGGTGTTTCCTCCGAACGGTAACCTGTATGACGATATCTTCCCCGCCGGTGCATTCATCCTTGTTGCCAATATGGCCCTGATACTTGTGAATTTCCAGGGCTCGGAGATAGTAGGCCTTGCGGCAGCCGAGACCCAGAACCCCAAGGTAACGGTGCCAAAAGCCTGCCGGCAGGTAGTCCACCGGATCATCCGCGTTGATATCCTGCCCATTCTCCTGCTCATCCTCATCATCCCGTATGCTGATGCGGGCCTTACCGACAGCGTCTTCTCAACGGCACTCTCCATGTACGGGTTCCAGGAGGCCGCCGCGATCCTCTCGTTCATCGTTCTTACGGCTGCGTTCTCCTGCGCCAACAGCGGGTTCTACGGCGCGGTCCGGGCGCTTTACGGCCTCTCTCTTGAAGGAATGGCACCCAAATTCTTCTCGAAGCTCAACCGGAACTGCGTACCGATGGTAGGTACGCTTGTCACGCTCGCGTGCTGCTGGCTGGTCCTCTCCCTCTGGTGGTTCACCAATGGTGAAGGCCAGCTCTATATCTGGCTTCTCTCGGTCTCGGCGTTTACCGGTGCGATCTGCTGGATCTCCATCTGCTGGGCGCAGGTGAAGTTCCGGAAACGCATCCATGAACGGGGATACACGGATGCCGATATCATTGCCCCGGCCCCGCTCTCACCATGGATGCCGGTGCTGATCGGCATGGTCCTTGAGATCATTGCCCTGGCTGTGCTGGCATTCAACCCCGAGCTGTCCGGGTCGCTTTACCTGTCGGTGCCGGTTGTCTTCGTGCCGATGATCATCTACTGGGTCGGCCGGAAGACCGGGCGGATCAAGGGCATCAAGTACCTGAATCCGGATGAGAGATCGTTTGATGAGTTATTCCCGGACAAACGTGCAGGTCGGAAATAATACCCTTGACGGGTTGCCCGCCCGTCACTCTTTTTTTCGGCTGAGAAAATTGTGAAATGCCCGGGTTATCCCCGGCCCAGCTGCTGGTGGGCGCGGGCAAGGTGCTGTGCGGCAAGGGCGCCGAGGAGGGAGAGTTCTCCGGCAAGGACTGCGGCGCCGATGATCTCGCCGAGTTTCTTTGCATTGGTTCCTGGCGGGGTACCGCCTCCGGCAACGCCAAGGATCCTGAGACATTCCGCCTGTGTGTCCACACCTGTACCCCCGCCGACCGTGCCGACCGGGAGGGAAGGCAGGGTGACTGCAACATAGACCCCGGTATCGGTGAGATCGATCGTGGTGATGCAGGTACTACCATCGATGGCGTGGGCCGCGTCCTGCCCACAGGCGATGAACATTGCGGCAACCACATTGGCAGCATGGGCATTGAATCCCATCGCGCCGGCCCGTGCGGACCCGACAAGGTT
This sequence comes from Methanoregula sp., assembly GCA_023228295.1. Classification (GTDB taxonomy): domain Archaea; phylum Halobacteriota; class Methanomicrobia; order Methanomicrobiales; family Methanospirillaceae; genus Methanoregula. The sequence goes on along the minus strand of JALOBP010000059.1, from coordinate 6,033 downwards.
CTTCCGGTAGTTTACCTCGACAAGGCTCTTTGCATCGGTCTTGAACACCTTACTGATCAGTTCGTTTGACAGGGCAACACCGGCAACAACGCTTCTGCCCCGTCCCATGATCCCGTTAATAGCGGCGGGTTTCTTGTCGGCACACATGTTGCCTGAAAGGGCGATGAGCCGGGCACTGGTTGCCTGTGAAATGAGATCGGCAACCTTTGCACTCGCGATAGTGACCATGTTCATCCCCATCGCGTCCTTGGTGTCGAACTCGAGCCGGACATAGACGCTGGTGCCGGCAACAAACGTGACGATATCGGTCAGTTTCCCGTGCGAGGTCGTACTCTCCGCTGCGGTTTTCAGCTCGTTGCGGTGTTCCTTCACCCAGTCACATACCCGGGCAGCATGGGCAACGCTCTCGGTGGCAAAGACCGGCGCCCGGGTCATTCCGTCATGGAGGATGCGGACCTCAGCCCCCCCGGCCTTTGTTATCGCGTTGCAGCCCCGGTTGACCGAGGCAATGAGCGCTCCCTCCGTTGTTGCAAGCGGGAGCCAGTAATCTCCCTGCGCAAAACCGCCATTGACCCGGACCGGGCCGGCTACCCCTACGGGGACCTGCACGGTGCCGATCATGTTCTCGCAGTTCCGCTTTACCACGCGCTCGATGTCGATCGAGAAGGTCCCGATTTTGTCAAGTTTTGTCCCCGTCTCCTGTTCGATATACCCGCGCCGGACCCGGACCGCATCGGCCGGCGTGAATTCCTTCTCGAGCTCGTAGAGCTTGATCGAACCGTCTTTTAACCTGTTTTTAATGATGGTATCCCGGTCGTTATCCTGACCTGCCTTCGCGCCGTTGCCCTCGCGGTGCCCGGTATCATCAGCCATGATTATTGGTTAGCACGCAGAGTATTATGATATACGTGGTCGAAATGACGGTCGGACAATGGGGCGTACGGGTGCCGGCACGGCAGGGGGAGGCGATGCGGCAGGCACTGATAAAGGAAGGCGCGCTCGATGCAACCCTGCGGGTGCTGCGCGATGATGAGGAGCTCATCCTGCCGGTCAATGCCGAACGCGAGGGTGCCGGTCGTTATGAATTCGAGGCGCACCCGGGCCGCGATCCGCTCCCCCGGCACGAGCTGGTGGGCGGGATTGCCATCATGCAGTACGATGACCATGCGGGGGCAGAACAGATCCTCGCATCGCGCCCCTCACTTCACACGGTCGTGTACGCAAAAGGCGAGGTGAGCGGGGAGTACCGTACGCGCGAGTTTGCCATCCTTGCCGGAAAACCAACGACACGGACCGAGGTGACCGAGCACGGGCATCACTTCATCGTCGATCTTGCCGGTGCCTACTTCTCCGCCCGTCTCTCCACGGAACGCCAGCGTATTCATAAGCAGGTGCAGGATCACGAGATGATTCTCGATATGTTCGCAGGTGTCGGGCCGTTTGCAATCAGCCTTGCGCCAAGGGCAGCGCTCGTGGTTGCCTCCGATCTTAATCCCCGGGCAATCGAACTGATGCTTGAGAATCTTGAACGGAACCGGGCGAAGAACGTGCTTCCGGTGCTCGCGGATGCCCGACGGCTCGGGGCTGTCCTGCCGTGGAGGTTCGACCGGATCGTCATGAACCTCCCCCTTTCCGGAACAGAGTTTCTGGAAGAAGCGTTCCCGCTCTGCAAAGCCGGTGGCACAATTCACTTTTACTCGCTGGTATCAGCAAAAGGCGAGCACACTGATCTTATTGGGGCGCTGGGTGGTACGGTGATCTTGGAACGGGAGGTGCGGTCGTACTCGCCCGGGCAATGGCACGCGGTGTATGATATCGTGGTGAACTAATCATTTTGCTTTTTTTTAACCATCCAATTTTCCTGGCGTTCTGATTCAGGTATGAGTCATTACCCATGAAGGTTGATTACCAATGAGGTGCGATAGTTTACGGTATGGAGCCCCCGGTAAGGATACTCATTCTTGGTGCCGGAGCGGTAGGGCTTCCGCTGGCAGCAAAACTGTCTCATGTCGCAGATGTCGTAGCCGTAACACGGGAAAACTATGCCCGTGCAATATCCCGAGATGGGCTTGTGATCCACGGTGCCTGGGGTGACGAATCCAACAGGTTCACCTGTGTCAGCGAGCTGAAAGATGAAGGAGATTTTGATTATGTCCTGATCACGTCGAAATCCCAGGATACCGAGAGTCTCTGCAGGCAATACAAAGACCTGATCGGTTCCAGTGAAGTCGCAAGTTTCCAGAATGGCATTGGTAATGAGGAAACGATCTCTGGATATTCTGATCGTGTCATCGGAGGTGTTGTTCTGACAGGATTTGTCCGGGAAGGGGACCGTGAGATTCGTGTCACAGCCAATGCAGGACCCATGCAAATCGGCCGGTTCCCACAAGGGTGTGATGCAGGTGTAGAGGGTCTTGCGGATATCATGAAACGGGCAGGAATCCCCGTTGAAACTACGGATCATATTAAGGGGAAGCTCTGGTCAAAGAACCTGATCAACTGTTCATTAAACCCGCTCAGTGCCATCTCATATGTCACGTATGGCGAACTGAAGGAGCCCAACAGCTGGCACATCATCGAACAGCTGGTCAGGGAGATCTACGCAGTGGTCAAAAAAGAAGGAATCAGCCTCCAGTGGAAGGATCCGGATACCTTTCTCGGGTACCTGAACGGTGCGTTGATTCCGGTGATGGCCGGTCACAGTTCATCCATGCTTCAGGATATCCTGCACGGTCATCTGACCGAGATCGATTACCTGAATGGTGCGGTAGTCACCTCAGGCAAGCGACTCGGGATTGCGACACCCTACAATGCCTGTGTATCCGATCTGATACGGTTCAGGGAATCATCCAAACGGACAAAGCACCCATAACGTCCTTCGGGGTAACATAGGGTTTTATTGAATTAAAAGCGAGTCCGGGTATTTACACCCTGTTTCAGGAAGAGATCCATCAGATTCCGGTTCTTTACCGGAATTTCAACACGGTTGCAGCCCAGGTAAAACCGATTCCACTGCCTGCAAGAACAACAAGATCCCCAGGACGGATCCTGCCCTCCTCCTGTGCCAGTGCCAGGCAGAACAGGGTATCTGCCGGGCCCATGTGACCATATTCCTTCATGGTCCTCATGGTCTGTGTCTCCTCAAGGCCGAGTTCCAAAAGAAGACTATCCGTGATGCTCTTCTTCACCTGGTTGGTAAAAATATGATCGATATCCTGTACCGTATATCCGCTGTTTTTCAGCGCGTCATGGATTACCGTTACGTAGTTTTTCAGGTAGGTGCGGGAGAATAATCCATCAAGTGCCTTTGGATCCGTAACGCGAAGATAACAATCCTCACGGTGGGAGCCTGACACTGTCAGGGGAATACGGGTCCCTCCGCAGGGGACTTTCACGTAGTCAACCAGGGACCCATCGGATATGCTTGCATAGGAAAGCAGCTGGTTTTCCGGATGGTTCTTTTTTAAGACGGCCGCGACCGCCCCATCGGCAAAGGTGAACGAAGAAATCGCGGTCGGGTCCGTATAATTGACCACAAGGGAGAGTTTGTCGCTGCACACCACCATGGCATACTTTTTCTGCGGATCGCCAAGGAGGAGCTCTTTGCAGATGGGTAATCCCAGGTTCCCCCCGTTACAGCCATTGCGTATCTCAAATGTGGAAGCACGGGATGCCCCGACACCATCCTGGATCTTTGCAGCAGGGGACCAGAAATTATAGTCATAGAACCCGAGACCCCCGTACACGATAATGTCGATCTCATCAGCAGCGATCCCGGCATTTTTTATTGCCTGTCTGGCAGCTTTGATCCCCATATCTGCGGGGTGTTCATCCGGATCTGCAATATGTTTTCTCTCAATACCAATCTTCTCAGAAAAGACCGATTCGTCAATACCGGATCTTTGTGCCATCTCGCGGCTGGTTATCATGTTTTTCGGGATATAGTATCCTATCCCTGAAATACCAACGGTTGTCTCCCCGGAACGTTGTGACGATACCATATCTGTTTCCCCAAGAGAAATTCCTGAGCGACAGTGTACGCGATAATATACCTTAATGGTTCGTTGGAAGTGACCTGTTTGAGCGATTTTCCCCAGATGAAGGATTTTTTCACAAAATACTATCTAGGTCTGATGCGAATTTTACGGTGGAATGGAATTCAATATCATCCAGAGCATTATCACACTTTTCCAGATGATCTGTGTGATCATCGTTTTTGCCTACCTGTTTACCCGAAGTCGCTATTTCCAGGAAATTCTTGAGAAAAAACCGTCCTTAAAAACCCAGTCCCTTCTTATTATCATCTTTGGCCTGCTGTCGGTGTACGGGACGATCAGTGGTGTCACCCTCTATGGAGCAGTACTCAATGTCCGGGATTTGGGTCCGTTCATTGCCGGACTGTGCTGCGGCCCCTGGGTCGGTATCGGGGCCGGCATTATCGGTGGGTTATATCGCTGTGCAAGTGGTGGCCCGTATATGTATACCGGCTTGATCGCCCCGATCCTCGCCGGGTTCCTCGGGGGTGTGATGTATCTTGCCAACAAACGTGACCTTGTACCGACATGGGTTGCAGTCGTCTTTATCGCTCTGGTGGAGTCCCTGGTATCCCTGATAGCCATACTCGTTGCAACACCCGCGTCCCAGTTCGTTACCATTGCGACCGTGGTTGCCATCCCCATGATTATTACCAACGTGGTGGCTGTTTTAATCTTCTCGACCATTATCCAGAACCTGCTCGATGAACGAAAAACTAGACTCGAGAAGGAGAAACTGGAGACCGAGATAGCAAGAAAGAATGCCGAACTCCAGATTGCTGCAGAAATCCAGAAAAATTTCCTTCCTGAGACCCTCCCCCGGACAGAAGGTTTTGATATCGCTGCAAGAAGTATCCCGGCAAAAGAAGTGGGTGGGGATTTTTTTGATGTGATACCGCTTGAAGTAATGCCGATAACCTCTTCCCAGACCGGGATCATGATTGCCGATGTATCCGGTAAGGGAGTGCCTGCCGCACTTTTCATGGCCTTATCAAGGATCGTTGTCAGGGTTACGGCAATGTGGTTCAAAAAGCCGTCAGAAGTAATCTCTTTTGCAAACCCCATCATTGCAAACAATTCAAAAACGGGAATGTTCGTCACATTGTTTTATGGTATCATTGACAAGGAAACCGGGACACTTACCTATGTGAATGCCGGGCACAACCCTCCGCTTGTGTTACGGAAGAAAACCGGGGAGATTGAGGAACTTACCCTCACCGGTATTGCTGTCGGGGCGATGGAGGATGCTGAATATACGCAAGCGGAAATACCTCTCGCTCCCGGGGATGTTATAGTATTATACACCGATGGCATCACCGAGGCAGTAAACGACCGCGACGAGATGTTTGATCTTGACCGGCTTATTGAGACAATCCGGAAAAACAGCAACTCCCCCTCGCAGGAAATTGCGGATGAAATTATTCGCTCCGTATTTTCTTTCAGCGACAGTCAGCCCCAGTTTGATGACATTACCCTGATGGTTGTTAAGGTAAGCTGACTGGAAAAAGCGGCGACCGGCTCAAACCCGGTGAACGGGCTTGGTTGGTGTGCGGGCCTTCGGATGCACGCCCCCACCCACCTTTCCAGGCCGGCTGACTGCCTGGGGGGTGGGATCCCCCCTCAAACGTGAGTAACGAACATTTTTACGCAGCCTGGATCGCATCGTTTCGCGTGAAGTTATCACAGGAGCGCCCCTGCTCCCCCCCCAATCCCATGAATGAGTTGGGGGGATACCCACCTCTCTGGTGTGGGAGGTGTAGCTACCCCCTCGTGTTCAGAAAAAAGGAACGGGGGTACCCCTCATCGTGATCGGAAAAACCCGGGCAAAATGAGGGTCTCATATCAGGTGAATGGGGGAACGTATGCCCGGCTGGTGGGAGTGAACCCGACATTCGGCAGAAAAATCATCAGACATAATATTTTTCGAACTCCTGCCCGAACATCCGAAGAATCTGGTTGATCTCGTCGTTAACGTTCATGACGTGGCAACAGACTTTTT
>JALOBP010000058.1 GCA_023228295.1 Methanoregula sp. | reverse complement strand
GGGGGGTGCCCTAAAAAAAACTGAGTACGGGCCCCCACCCCCTCAGCAAAAAAGCCAGGCCCCCTGCCCCCCCATGAAAATTTTTGAGGGGTCCCCCCTTTGCAGTGAAATGAAGGGCCCCCCCTGTGCGAACCGATCAGGGGGGTCCCCTATGGATCCCGGATTTGGTTCGCCTCTTCGTCGTGGATCTGGTCCGCAGACCGCAGGGGTACTCCCCATGATCGTGCCAAGGGGGTACCCCGTCTTTGCTATTTTCAAGGGGGTCCCCCTGCGAAAATGGAAGAGGGGGCCCCCTCGCGATTAGTTCGTGCCGGCCCCCCCACCCCCCATGTATTTTTTTGGGGGGTGGCCCATGGATTGATCAGAGGCGGCCAGGATGGGGACCCGGTTGTTCCATCCTTTTTTGGGCTGTGACGATTGTGCCCACAAAAATTTGAACCGGGTTCTCCTGTTGTCAGAACATGGTGACGTTCTCGGGGCTAAAGCCCCGCCACTGGGGCACCCCCCGTTTGCGAGAGTGACGGATTACCAATCACCCTTTCCTCAGTACCGCCATCCGGTTCACGAAGTAGAACCCCCGCCCGGCCTGCAGGAAACCCGCCTCCTCCGCAAGCGCAACCTTCTCCCGGAACTCCCGGCTCGACAACATGACCGGCGGCTCGGAGAAAAAGAACGCACCGCCCGTGTTCAGGAGATGATCGATCTGCTGAAACAGGCAGCTCCAGATTCTCGTTCTAACCGACACTTTCACTATAAATGATTTCACACAGTACACAGAACAGAAGATTGTTTATTAAAAACTCGTCTGTTCAACGGGTAACGGTGAAATCTCTCTGGGAGCAGAAATGTATAATTATCTCATTCGCATCAAAGACCCGGCGGAACAATGGCTGAGAAAATACGATAAGAACGTTCAGCAGAAATTTGCGAATAAGATCATGAAATTGAAAGAAAACCCGGAACTCCATGGAAAACCATTGCGTAAACCACTCCACGGGATCTGGGAACTCTATTTTGAAAAGAAGTTCAGGATCTATTACTCGATTGACAAGGTCAACAGTATTGTGTATATCGAAGGGATATATCACAAAGACGAGTGCTAAATACCCAGCTCTTTTGCTACGTCTTCAAAATCGCGGGACTTGACATTCATGGCTTTGCTTTTCTTAAGCTGTGCCATAAGCTCCTTTTCGGAAAGAACGTCAATGGTGCGGTTCATGGAATCGTACTCGTCTTTGGAGATGGTTACCCACTCAGTTTCATGTTTTCCATGAACAAGGACTTTTTGCATATCTATAGATGCATAGTTGTTTTCAGGTAATAAACAATGAGGTGAGACCAGTTCCCCGATCACCCCTTCCTCATCACAACCATCCGGTTCACGAAGTAGAACCCCCGGTCCACCTGCCGGAACCCCGCCTCCTCCGCGAGTGCAACCTTCTCCCGGAACTCCCTGCCCGAAACTTCGAACGGTGGTTCGGAGAAGAAGAACGTCCCGCCGGTCCTGAGGAGCAGGGCGATCTCCCGGAAGAGCTTCTCCGGGTCCGGGACCTCGTGGACTACGAAGATGGCAGTGGCAAAATCGAACGTGCCGTTCAGTTCAGCAGGGAGATTGATCGAATCGGGAAGGCACTGGTGCGTCGTCACCCGTTGTGCGAGCCCTTCGGCCTCCATCTTGCCCTGCACGATGGCAAGCATCTCTTCCTGCAGATCCATGGAGAATACCTGCCCGTTCTCCCCGACCCGCTTTGTAAAGGCCCGGGTGAAGAATCCCGGCCCGCACCCGAAATCGAGCACCCGGTCTCCTGGTTTTACATACTTTCCCGCGAGGTTGTCGGGGCGGTAAATGAAGTGCCGGAGCGGGGTGTCGAGATGGGCGGCTTTCCCAACAGAGAAGATCTCGCGCTGCCGGTGATGCGGCGTTTCAGTCGGACTCATCAAAGAAACGTTGGAACACCGGAAAGATAATCGTTGGGTTTCTCTATATGCCGAAAACAAGAATGAGTGGCAGTGTCACGAGGCTGATTACGTAGGTGCAGACTACAATGGCTGCTGCAAGCGTCCCGTCGCACCCGTACCGGTCGGCAATCACCGCAGCAATGGCTCCCGAGGGCAATGCTGCAAGGACAACCGAGACGTACCGGTCCATGACGGGAAGGCCGGCCGCGTATCCCCCGGCAAAGACAAGCGCCGGCAGGATGAACATGTGGATCACAGCGACAAGGGCAAGGGAGGGCATGAGTGTACGGAGTTTCACCGGGCGGAGCAGGAGGCCGATGGCGATCCAGACCAGCAGGTGGATGGCGTGCTGGATGACGATGAAAAAATCGGTGAATACGTCATCATAGATATCCGCTCCCGGGAGGTTGAACGCGGTTAAGAGAATGGATACGACAAGGCCTGCCCAGAACGCGAGGAAGACCGGGGATAAAAAGTAACTTTTGAGAAATACGGGCAGGGAGATCGTATCCCCTCTCTCCTTTTGCCCGTAGTAACCAGCGACCAGGATGCCGAGGGTGAAGAATGGGAGGGCGAACCCGAACGTACCGATAACATGGCCAAGCGCCAGCTCATCGCTCACTGGTCCGAAAACCTCGGTTATGACGGGGATACCTACGGTATAGGTACTTCCGAACCCGGAGAGGATGATGAGGCTTCCCGTTACCGCCGGGGAGAGTGCGAGCACCCTGCACGCCCCCCATGCAACGAAGATGGCGGCAAGGACTGCGACATTCACGATGAGGACCGGCAGGATCCACTCGGCCCGGAAGGTCGTTGTCGTGAGGAGCCCAAAGACGATTGCCGGCAGGGCGAACTCGGTGACGAGGCGGTCGAAGACCGGCTGGTGGGTGTCATCAAAGACCCCCCGCCGTTTCAGGAGCTGGACGACTGCGACTATCAGGAGGAACATCACGGTATACCCGGCCAGGGTGTAGGCGACCGGGATCATGGCCGGTAACCTCCGGTCTTCCGGTATGCGCTGACAGCACGGCACGCCCTTTTCTTTCGGGGGCAGTTCGGTTCCGGACGATCATGCAGGGACATATCAGACCTCTAGAAGAGCAGGAAGATCACGAGCGGGATGGTCGCAAGGCTGACAATATAGGTTGCAATAACCATGGCAGAAGCAAGCGGCCCGTCACAGCCGTACCGCCCGGCCACGACAGCCGCGATAGCCCCCGAGGGCATGGCGGCCTCGATGACCAGGATCTCGGCAGCGAGGGCGGAGAGCCCCAGCGTCGTTGCCCCGGTAAGTACGAATAGCGGCTTGAAGAAGAGCTTTAAGCAGACGATAAGCAGGAAGAGCGGGAGGATGGGCTTAAGATCAACCGGTTTGAGCATGAGGCCGAGTGAGACCGCGACTAAAATCTCAAGGCCGTTGGCGAAGTACCCGAAGAAGGTTGTGAAGAAATCCCCGCTCATGACCCCCGATGCTACAGGGATCTGCGAGACGATCAGCCCGAGCAGGAATGCAATGAAGATCGGGGAGACAAAGAAGGTCTTTATGACGGGCCAGACCTCGGATGTCTGGTTCGTCTCCCTGCTTCCGAACCATGCCGTGATGGGGACGCCGATCAGGAAGTACGGGATGCATGCCCCGAACTCCCCGATGATTAGCCCGAGCGCCAGCGCCTCGCTGTTGGCGCCGAACGTCTGCCGGATCAGGGGATAGGCCATGGTCGAGGTGCTGCCGATGCCGGCGAGCATGATGAGCGCCCCCGTCTTGCCGTACGAGAGCTTCATGGCACGACATGCAAGGTATGCAAGGAAACAGCAGGCTGCTATGGAGAGGAACATGACGAAGGCGGCAAGGATCTGGTCGGCATGCACCCGGCTCACGGCAAGCGTGGAAAAGATCACCACCGGAAGGGCGAGTTCGGTGACGAGACGGTTGAAGACCGGCTGGTGGGAGTCGTTGAAGACACCCTGCCGTTTCAGGAGCTGGATGAAGATGACAAGGAGGAAGAAGATGGCAACGGATTTTAACAGCGGATACAGGTGCTCCATAATCTCTCCTTCCGGCGTAGGTTACAAAGTATTGATCCGGCACCAGTAATTAATGCGTGCGATCTGCACTCCTTGAAATATCCACATCCCAACCTTAATGGATTCTCACTACCGTTTGTTATCTATCATACCATCCGGGTGTACCCATGAAACCTGTTTCACTGATTGCCATCCTCCTCATTTTTGCTGCCGTTCTTGCAGCAGGCTGTACCTCCCCGCAGACGACCTCTCCCGCATCGCAGGGCGATACCCTTTACGCTCAGGCAGAGGGCCAGTTTGCGCAGGACAACTACCATGCCGCGGCAGGGCTCTATGGCGAAGCGTACGACCAGTATACGGCTGAGGGCAATGCAAAAGCCGCACATGACGCCTACAACAAAGCCTCGATATCCGTGAGGATGACTGCAGAGTTCCCTTACAACCGTTCGGAGATAGTAACCCTCATTGATGAGACGTTCCCTGATGTATCCGCAGAACGAAAAGCCAGCTGGCTCCCCTGCGACCAGAGCCAGTGTATTATGAGCGATGGTGAAACGTGGTACTTTGCAAATACGATCAACAATATCCGGTCCCACAACCTTGACCTGACCCGTAAGGCAACCGCAGCAAAGGGTGAGACGCCGTTTTACGACCAGACAAAGGCCATAGCGTTTGCCCCGCCGGTTGAGGGTGCAGGGAATTATCAGAACCCGGTCACGTGGGAAGGAACCGAAACCCTGAGCATCCCAGCGGGTGAACTGCCAAAGACCGGCACACTCCGTCTCTGGATCCCCCTCCCCGTAGAGACGGAATCGCAGCGGGATGTCACCATCATCTCGGTCGAGCCGGCACAATACGTCAAATCGCAGACCGGCACCGGTGCAGATATGGGTCTTGTATACCTTGAGGTCCCGCTCGGGCAGGTGACCGGCGATTTCCTCACTATCACCGCCCGGTTTGGTTATACCCGGTATGAGCAGCGGTTCACCATCGACCCGGCAAAGGTTATGAGCTACGACACGAACGATCCCGAATACCTCAAATACACGTCGTCTGGCAAAAACATCGTGATCACGCCGGAGATGAAGGCAAAGGCGCTGGAGATCGTCGGCACCGAGACCAACCCGTACCTGCAGGCCGAGAAGCTCTACTGGCATGTCATCTCGCACTACTACAGCAACGTCCCCCATGCAAGGCTCAGCGCGGGAGGAACTCCTGAATCTGTCTATATGCTCGAATCAGGATTCGGGGACTGCGGTACGCAGAGCATGTACTTTGCTGCCCTCTGCCGGTCGCTTGGGATCCCTGCCCGGGCTGTCGGCGGATACCAGCTCGTCCCGACCCATGAGGGCACCCATTTCTGGTCCGAGTACTACCTGCCGGGCTATGGCTGGATCCCCAACGACGTGACGATTGCCGAGGGTGCCGAATGGTCATACGATGCAACCGATGACGAGAGGCACCAGTACAAGGCGTTCTATGCAAGCAACCTTGACCCGTACCGCTATGTCATCCAGAAGGATGTCGATGTCCCGCTCACCCCGGACCCGGGCGATGTCGTTATGTTCGACATGGTTGTCCAGTCTCCCAAGGCAGTCTGCGATACCTGCACGGAGGATCCGGAACTCGGCCTGCTCAGTGACTGGAAAATAACTGTGAAAAAAGCGTAAGAAAATGAGAGGGACTTATTCCGTCCCCTGTTTTCCCTCTTGAGGTACTTCTGCCTCAACTTCCTCCTCTTCGCCCGCTTTCTGGGTCTTCATCGAGGGGAAGAGGATGACTTCCTTGATCGAGTTGTTGTTTGTCAGCAGCATCACGAGCCGGTCGATGCCGATCCCGACGCCGCCTGTCGGGGGCATGCCGTACCCGATCGCGTTGATGAAGTCGTAATCGATCATCTGGGCTTCGACATCGCCGAGCCGGCGCTTCTCGTCCTGCGCCTCGAACCGCTCCTTCTGGTCGACGGGGTCGTTGAGCTCCGAGAAACCGTTCCCGATTTCCATACCGTTGATGAAGAACTCGAACCGCTCGGTGAAGCCTTCCTTTGAGCGGTGGCGCTTGGCCAGCGGCGAGTTCTCGACCGGGTAGTCGTGGATGAAGGTCGGCTGGATCAGTTTCTCCTCGACAAGTCCTTCGAAGAATGCGATGAGGAACTCCCGCTGGCTCTGCGGCTTGTCCGGCTCCTCGAGCTTGTGCTGGCGGGCAAGTGTCCGGAGTTCCTCCACGCTGTGGGAAAAGACATCGACACCTCCGATCTCCTTCACTGCATCTTCCATGGAGAGCTTCTTCCATGGTTTGGTGAAGTTGAGCGTAATATCCCCGTAGGGGATCTCGTATTTCCCGTGAACCTCGCTGATGATGGAGCAGACGATGTCCTCGGTGAGGGCCATCATGTCGGAAAAGTCGCGGTACGCCCAGTAGATCTCTACCATCGAGAACTCGGGGTTGTGGTCAGCGTCAACAGCCTCATTCCGGAAGTTGCGGGCGATCTCGAAGACCTTCTCGAAACCCCCGACAACGAGGCGCTTGAGATAGAGTTCGGGAGCGATCCGGAGGAAGAGCTTCTGGTCGAGGAAATTGTGGTACGAGGTGAACGGCCGGGCATTCGCTCCGCCGTAAATCGGCTGGAGGATGGGAGTCTCGAACTCGAGGAAACCCTGGGTGTCAAGGTACCGCCGGAGGAGGGAGACGATCCGGCTCCGGTTCCGGAAGGTCTGCCGGTTCTCGTCGTTGACGATCAGGTCAACGTACCTCTGGCGGTAGCGCTTCTCTATGTCCTTGAGCCCGTGGAACTTTTCAGGGAGGGAGCAGACCGCCTTGGTGAGCAGCGTAAACGAGTCCATCCAGATGGTGATCTCGCCCAGTTTTGTCCGGAAGACATGGCCGGTAACCCCGATGATGTCTCCCCGCTCGACATACTGGTTGAAGAGCTCGAACTGCTCCTCCCCCAGATCGTTCTTGCGGATATAGAGCTGGATCTTGCCCGACTCGTCCCCGAGGTCGGCAAAGATGGTCTTACCGTGGTTCCGGACGATAAAGATCCGCCCGGCAACCGTGACGCTCTCCGCACTCTTGTCGTGGGTGATATCTGCGTACTTTGTCTTGATCTCAATGACCGTGTTCTTGCGGTCGAAGGTGGCGGGGAACATGGAGAGTCCCTTCTCACGGAGGGCCACTATTTTATCAATTCGTGTCTGGTCAAAGAGCGTATTTTCGGTGGGATCGGTCATAGGTTTTACACCACGGGATGGGACAATATGTATCGTAATTATGGGTTTTTGACCGTAATAATACCATCAGCACTTACGCCGGAAAAATGAATCCCGGAACGGAACCGGGTTTTACTGGTTTTCACGCTTTTTCAGGACACCCGACGCGTATTTTGCAAGCCCGTACACGCCGTCGGTGGATGGATGGACCTCGATGAAGTCTGAAAAATCGTGGACCGAGAAGTGGCGTTTCATGAGAAGTGCCATGTAGCCGGCGATCAGCCCCCCGCCGGGCGAGGCAGAGCACATACCGCTGATGGAACCGTCCGGAGCTACCATGATCTTCGCAAGCCCGGTATCGGATGATGGGACGCCCCAGAACGTATCCGGCCCGGCCGGGCCTGGGATGACGAGCGGCTTTGCGTGGGGGTTGCCATCCGAGCAGAAGGCGAGTTCGTCCCCGAGGGAGAGCGACTGGGGGATGCACGCGTAGTCCATCTTCCGGTGCATCCCGAGGATATTGTCGGCCGCCACGATCCCCTGCTGGCGGGCAACAGGGGTTAAAAAGGGTGGGCCGGCCACGTCCCCGCAGGCATATACGCACGGGACGCTCGTCCGCATATACTCGTCCACGACAACCTCGCCGTTTTGCCGCTTACGGACACCATCCAGGTTCTCCGAATTAGGGACCAGGCCGGCGGCAATGAGAACCGCATCGCAATCCCGTGTGTCGGATCCCCGTGTGTTTTTTATGGTTATCCGGAGGTTCCCCTCCCCCCCCTCAACTGAGTGGAGATCACATCCTTGCCGGATATCGACTCCATCCAGTTCCCGGACCGCTCGTTTCCGGAGGTGCTCATCGAGAGCCTTCAGGAAATTACTCCGTGAAATAACCGTGACCTGGCTCCCGAATTGGGAGAAGATATACGCGAACTCCGCCGCCATGATCCCCCCGCCGATGATGGCAAGCCTCTCCGGCAACCGGTCCATGGAGCGGAGGGTATGGGGGGTATAGACCCCTTTGGTGGTAATACCGGGAATTGCCGGAATATTGGGTCGTGACCCGGTCGAGAGGATGACCGCATCGGCATCCAGTCCCTGATCGCCGCACACGACCTGCTTCCCGTCAAACCGTCCCTCTTTCCCGTAAATAATCTCCACCCCTGCATCCCGGGTCTCCTTGTCGAGAATGCCCGTGATGGTTGTCTGGACCTTCTGCATCTCGCGGAGGAGTGACGGGAAGTCCACCGTTGGCACGGAGTTAAGGATTCCGAGTTCCCGAAACGTCCTGTTCTTCCGGACTACACGGGCAACATCGTTGAGGGCACAGACCGGCATGCAGCCGAAATGGAGGCACTGGCCGCCAATCCCGCCCTTCTCGATGAGGGTAACTTCCTTGCCGGCAGTTGCGAGCCGGATCGACGCCAGCCGCCCGGCCGGTCCACCTCCAAGGATGACAATCATGCGGGCACCCCGACGGTCCTTTCAGGCAGGTGCATTATGGCCGGGATATTTTGTGACAGAGTGAAAAAAAAAGAGGACCGGAAACCAATTTCCCCGCCCGGTATTTTCATGTGAACGGACATTTGCGGTTTAGAATACTTCTACGCCCTCATCCATCGGTTCCGAGAGCAGCTCGCCGGTGAATGCATTCACTTCCACGATCTTCCTGCCCCGGATCTGCCAGACCGGGATATAGACCTGCTTGGTGTCGACTGAGATGTTCTTCCGGTCCGGTTTCAATACCTTCTCCTCGTAGAAGATAGCGTCGCCCTTCTCCTGCTTGATCCGCACTTTCTGGGTCAGCCGGTCGATGAGCTCGCTTACGATCCGTTCGGTAGCTTCGTCCTTCCTGATATGCGGGTCGCATACTTCTGCGCCACCGGGGATTTCCGAATCCTCCACTTCCTTCCCGTCGAGTTCAATCTTGATGCCGTTGATGGCATTGATTGCACCCCAGCCTTCGGCATCAAAGGGAATGCGGCGGTCTTTGTATACCTGTTCGCCGGAACTTGTATAGTGGAAGAGGAAATACGGCATGAACCGGAGCCTGGCGGTTCCCTGTACCCCCCCGGCCCGGATCGCTGCCTGTTCGGATAATTTAACCGGGAAGTGGAGCAGGGAGATACCGGAGGGTTCCACCTCTCTGGATTCGGCAGCAACGGCAATGGTTGCCTTTTTTGATTTCGATGGTGTGAGATCGAGCGAGAGCTCACGGCTCACGATATCCGCGAGTACGGCCTCCCCGGTGTACCGCACGAACTCATCGATTCCCCACTGGATACAGTTCTCCGTTACAATATCCTTGTCGAGGGTGAAGAGGAGCTTCTTGCAGTTCATCTCCTGATCATCGATCATGAGACTGTAGTTGGTCTTGTCGAACTGACCGATCAGGGCCCGGTCGTTCGAGCAGAGCACAAGAAGGCATACGCCGTCGCGTACTGCTGAGAGGTCAAGAGGTTCGTCAACCTCTTCAACCTCAAAACGAGCCGCCTCAAGAATGAGTCTCATTGCATTCTTGGCTTTTTCCCGCATATCTTGTTCCATCATAAATACATTGCCTTGGTCTTATAGAACAATTTTTCTATTGCGCTGCCAGAATATTAGTCGAAATGATGCTCCCGCTCAAGTTCATCAACCATATTATTGAAGATTATGCCATGCGGGTTACGTTCGATCCGGCTGCCGGGACAGGAACTGTTGTCTACAATCTGTCCCTGATTAAGAACGAAGATCTTGAATATGCCATTAAGGTCCTGAAAGATGCGTCCCGGAGCGGTGTATCCGTGAGCGGGCTGGTCCGGTTCTTTAAGTCCGGCGAGACCTCAGGGGATTATGTTATCCCGGAAGGATGCATCGGCATCTGCACGATGTGCAGCGTCACTTTTGACAGCCTCCTGATCCGGCGGGGGATTCCAATTAATCCTATCGGGGGTGGTGTTGTGGAGATTGAAAATCGGACCCCGATACGGTTCACGCACATGATCATGTATGAGCATACCACGATCGATCCCCTGCAGGTGCTCATCTCCCAGAAGACCACTTCAGTAACCGATGTGATGCGCAAAGGGAGCGGGCATATGCTTGCCAATATCCGGGAATTCCATATGGAAGCAGAACCTCTTGTCGAGCAGGTGCTTGATGAGTTGGCCAGCAGCAGTTATACCGGGATCCTCGACGTAGGGATGCCCAACATCCCCCTGCTGGGTGTGCCCGTGAACCCTCAATATGTTGCCATAGCTGCAATCGGTGGTACGAATCCCATGGCAGCGATCCGGGAAGGCGGACACTGGGTGCAGGCCCAGGCCATGAAAGGACTCATGGATATCCGGGAAATGACCGAGATCCGCAGTTACTGATCAATACGATTTGCTTTTTGTGACCTGTCAATAACCCGTCGGAATCCAACCATGTACACCAGTTTCCTGCGCGCCTGGTACGATGTCCCGGTCGGGCTGATTGCCAGCGAACGGGTAAACCAATGCGCGCGTAATCCCTGACACCAGCCGGATTTCCTGCACCTCCGGAATACCGGTGCAGGCTGCAAAGAATCCCGCTGCCGGCATATTCCGGGTTCTGCCGGTATCCGGAGCCATCGTCCTGATTGCACCCGCCGCCGGGTATTATTTACTTGTAATGAGAAAGATGAAGTGATGCGAGGATGGGATGGGGAACTGCCACCCCCTACTGTAAGAACGCTCCCCGAGATGCGGCAGGTTCTTGCCGATCCATCGTGTACCTGCGACGAGCCGCTCTATTTTATGTACCGCGATCTGGCAAAGTCCGACGCGGACCGGCACTGGCTCCACACCCACTGTCTCCGGTACGACATGACCGTAATCCCGCCACGGGACCTCTGCGGGGAATGGGTGAAGACCAAAGGTCACTACCACCCGGACAATCCCGCCGGTACCGGGTACCCGGAGATCTACGAGGTGCTGGATGGAAAAGCCCATTTTCTTCTCCAGTCCCATACACTGGACGACGTTGTGATGATCCCTGCAGAAGCCGGCGATCTGGTCATCATGCCACCGGGATACGGGCACATCACGATCAATCCCTCAAAGGACCGGACGCTCGTCATGGTCAATATTGTCTCCACCGCCTTCGAGAGCGAGTATATGGAGTACGAGAGCCTGCACGGGGCTGCGTATTTCGAGTTCACGTCGGGGGATCTCAGGAAGAACCAGAATTACCCGGCGGTTCCGCCGGTTCGGCATGTCCGCCCGAAGTCCGGGAGAAGCGACACCAATCTTGCCCGTGGTCCCCTTTACGGCATGATCGGCAATGAAAAAGCACTGGCGTTCCTGAACCTCCCCGAAGAGTACGCGGAGTTCTTCAGAGAATTCCTAAAAGATTAGGTGCCGGCTGCCGCTTGTGTATGCTCTTTTTGACCAGCGAGAGCACCTTCTCCTCTGCAGGAGTACGCGCCTGCCATTCCTGCTCTTCAAGAGCTTTAAGCGATGCATCGATCTCGGTATAGGGAAGGCCAATCTCCAACTCATCGCTCTGGCCACCCCAGAGCCCGGCTGAAGGTACCTTGTTTATGATGGGCTCAGGAATGCCCAGTTCCTTTGCCACAATATAGACCTCGGTCTTGAAGAGATGGAGGAGTGGCTGGAGATCGGCGGCATTGTCCCCGTGTTTCGTGCAGTAGCCGAGCATGTACTCGCTCCGGTTCGAGGTGCCGCAGACGAGCCTGCCATCCCGGTTGGCATAATAATAGAGTACCGCCATGCGGGTGCGGGCCATCAGGTTGCCGAGGAGGTACGGCGTTTCGACAAAACCGGGCATGGAGCGGAAACCTGCAAGGATCGGGTCAATACCGATCACCTCGTGCTGCATACCCAGCTGGCGGGACAGTTCCGCTGCATCCTGGAGATCGTCCGGGTTGCTGACAGATGTCGGGAGGGAGATCCCAAGCACATTGGCCGGCCCGACCGCCCGGCAGCAGAACGCTGCGGCAACGGCTGAATCGATCCCGCCGCTCAGTCCCACAACGATCCCTTTGGACCCGGTATCCCAGTATGCGTACCGGATCATCTGCTCCACCCTGCCCATCCTGCACCCGAGTCCGTCGTCCATGGTCTTGTCCTCTTTAGTGTTGATGGATGAACTTTTTCAACTGTTCGGTGTCCTGCCAGCGAGCGGGGGATCATCGTTTGTTTCGCTCTTGTCCGCATGCCTGCCACATGCTGCCAGCGACTCGCAGAGGTTCAGCACGGCATGGGGTGCTGCGGGGTGGCGATGAGAGTAATCAGCCATCATGGCCCTGACATCCGAATCGAGGGTTTCATCTTCCGGTAAGGGAGCATCCCGCTCCCCGTCAAGCCCGTTAATCCGGGCATAAGTGGCGACCTCTTCAGCCGGGATATGGCAAAACGGGGTAATCAGCGGGAGCCCTGTATCAGTTGAGTGTGCGTTTAAAAAACAGGTCTCCGCGTCCCCCCGGAGGATGGCGGTGAGGGCTACGGCTGCTGCGTCCTCCAGTGTTGTGGCAAGAGCAATCCGGGTAAAGCCGGAGGTTTGTGCATCAGCCATGATCTCCTCCAGTCGCCCTTTAACCGTTATTCCCGAAACCCGGATATCCTTACGGTTCCCGGTCAGCTTCCGGAAGAAGAAGAGCAGGGCACTGCCTGCAGGATCCCCACGGGCAACAACCCCGATATGGTCGCCCGGCTGCATCCACCGGTTCACCCGGATTGCCCGCTTGGCCTTTGCCTCAAAATCGGCAATGAAGTGATCGTGGCAGAGGTGCTGGCCGGAGTACGGCTGGAAGACGATTTCCTCGTTTCTGCACTTGCTGCACTGCATGGGCTGATCCGATCAATTCTGGATGACCGGAGATGTTTAAGGTTATGCCCGTATGCAGGGAAGATGTGATTTTATAGTCTGCCACATAACCACTCTAACGATTATGGGCGTTGCAGCGGAGCAGATCCGCTCCCTTCACAAGTACGAGAGGACGATCCTCCTTGCCCTCGAACGGGGCATGAAGCGGTACGCATGGGTGCCGCTCGAGCAGCTGAAGACCACGACAAACCTTGCGGAATCGGAGATCAACTACCGTCTCGCACGCCTCATCGGGTGGGGAATGGTCCGCTTCAACCCGGTCCCCTATGACGGGTATGCGCTCGTATTCGGCGGTTACGATACCCTTGCCCTTTCCACGCTCACCAGCAGGGGCACCATCTCCGCCCTCGGTTCCCAGATCGGGGAAGGCAAGGAGTCGGTGGTGTACGATGCGCTCGGTCTTGGGCCGGTTGCCATAAAGTTCCACCGGGTCGGGGGGCGGTCGTTTTCCTCCGCCCGGCTCAACCGCGATTACATGCCCGAGGAAGGGCATTGCCCGTGGCTCATAGCTTCGCGGAAATCTGCGGAGCGGGAGTACGAGGCGCTCGCCGCGCTCCACCCGAAGGTTAGCGTGCCACTCCCGATCGGCCAGAACCGGCACACGGTCGTCATGGCACTCATCAATGGCCAGAACCTGAACCGCTGCCGCCTGGAGGCCCCGCAGGAGATCCTTGATGAGATTCTTGAAAATGCCCACCTGTCATACAAGGCGGGGATCATCCACGCCGATCTCTCCGAATACAATATTCTCATCGAGGATGACCGGGTAGTCCTCATTGACTGGCCGCAGTGGATCGCGACCGATCACCCGAATGCAGAGGTCATTGTCGGAAGGGACATCGACAATATCCTCGCCTACTTCCTGCGAAAATACCAGCTGGACTACCCCCGTGAGGATGCGGTGCAATGGGTGATAGGCTGAAGGTCTTTGGAATCGACATCATCAAAGGTTCGGTCCGGTCCCGTTCACGGCGGCCGATGTATGCGCTCGTCCGCATGGAGGGCCCGGTAATCGCAAGCGAGACCGAAGTTACCTTCTTCCGCCTTTTCCGTATGCTCCGGGATGAGCAGCCGGATATCCTTGCCGTGGACAGCCTTCAGGAGATCGCCACCGACCAGCACGAACTCTTCTTCTTTTTGCAGGGACTTCCCCCGAAGACCCGTCTTGTCCAGGTAACCGGCGGGGAGCGCAAGGAGACGCTCGGGAAGGTGGCAGCCCGGTTCAATATCCGCTTCAACCGCTTCGACCCGTTTGCGGAAGCCCGTACTACGGCGCAGGTTGCCTCGCTCGGCGCCGGGGCCGAGGTAATCGCGTTCGAGAACGAGAGCGAGATCGTGGTCAGCCGGCACCGTTCCCCGGGTAAGGGCGGGTGGAGCCAGAACCGGTACGTGCGGAAGATGCACGGGGCAGTTCAGCTCAAAGGGCGGGAGATTGAGATGGCCCTTGTTGCGGCAGGGCTCCGGTACGAGAAGAAGGAGACGAAGGCTTTTGGCGGCTGCAGCCGGGTTGCGTTCCGTGTCTTTGCCACCCGGGACCAGGTGCCGGTCCCCACTTACCGCGGGGCGGACGTACAGGTGCGGATCAACGGGAAACGGCTCGAGCGGATCCGGTTCCGGCCGCTCTCCGGCAAGCCGCGGTATATGATCGTGGGTATCGACCCGGGGACGACGACCGCGTTTGCCGCGCTCGATCTCGACGGCAACCTCCTCCACCTCCAGAGCTCCCGGCAGATGACCATGTCCGATGTGATCGAGGCGCTCTACAAGGTGGGAAAGCCCCTCATCATTGCTTCGGACGTGCAGGAGATGCCGTTCACGGTCGAGAAGATCCGGCGGTCATTCTCTGCCATCGCTTATACCCCAAAACAGGATACGAGCGTGGAGACCAAGGTGGAACTGACCGGCCCGTTCCAGTACCAAAACGATCATGAACGCGATGCTCTCTCGGCAGCGCTCGATGCCTTCCGCCATTACCGGCACAAGTTCCAGAACCTCTTAAAACGGATCCCGCCAGGCCACGACCTCGATGAAGTTCGGGCACGGGTAATCAGGGGGCAGTCGCTCGAGCACGTAATCGGGGATATGCGTGTGCCCGTCCGTGAACCCGAATCGCCGGAGGCACCCCCTGTCCATGCAGATGTGAAGACGGATGAGCGGGTGCGGATGCTCGACGGGATGGTCAAGCGCCTCCGTTCCTATGTTGCCGAACTCCAGGACGAGGTCAGGAACCGTGATTACGAGATACGCCGCCTCCAGGCCCGGCTCCGGAATGTCGCCACCACCCGGGATGCGGAGCTGGTAAAGGATGCCGAAGTGGCAAAGCGGGACGCGATCATCGAGGGCCAGAAGAAACGGCTCCGGAAGGAGGAGCGGCATAACAAGAACCTCGTGAAGCGGATCGCCCGGATCAAGAAATTCGCCGAACTCTCGATGGATGGTGAGGTGGTTCCGCTCAAAGTGATGGAGTCATTAACAAAAGAGGGGCTCCGGAACCTTGCCGAGGATACCGGGATCGATGAGGGGGATCTCGTCTTTGTTACCCGGACGGATGGCTGGGGCAGGAGCATCATACGGGACCTTTCGGAGATGAAGGTGAGGGCGGTGATAGCAGGTGAGGGAGCGCTCCGCGAGGGGGATGTCCAGATCCTGCCCTCGTTCCGGGAAGCCGGCCTCCCGCTCCTCACCGCTGCAGAGACCGGTTCGCAGGTACGGGGAAAGCAGGGGTTGTGCGCAAAAGACCAGCTGGATATGGCACTCGGGCGCTGGCTGGAAGCGCAGGCGCAGCGCGAGCGGGAGAAGAAGACGGAGATGATCGAGCACATATTCAAGGAGTACAAAAGCGAACGGGGTAAGGAGGTAAAAAAAGGTGGATGACCGGGAGCTGTTAACAAAAGTCATGGGAATTGTCGGCAGGGACAAATGCCTTGATGACTGTGCGGAATTTACCTGCGGCGGACAGGTTATGGTGGCAACTACCGACATGCTCCACCGCTCAACGGACTTCGTGCCCGGGATGACCGACTGGCAGGCCGGCTGGATGAGTGCCGCGGTCACCCTCTCGGATATTGCGAGCATGGGGGCTGCCCCGAAGTACCTGCTGATTGCGGTCGGGCTCGATGACTGGAAGAGTCTTGAGGGTGTGATGCAGGGTGCAAAGGACTGCTGCACGAAATACGGGGCGGAGATTATCGGCGGCGATATCGACCGGCACGGGGAACTCACGGTCGTGACGACCGGCCTCGGGCTCGTAGACCGGCGGGATATTATCCGGAGGAAGGGTATCTGGCCGGGCGATCTCGTCTGCATCACCGGGACCCCCGGGCAGGCACAGGCCTGGCTCGACGGCTACCACCAGTTCGAGAAGTACCTGTTCGAACCGCAGCCCCGTGTTGAGGAGGGACAACGGCTTGGGAAAGCCGGTGTGAGCGCTATGATGGATGACAGCGACGGCATTGCACTCTCGCTCTATGACCTGATGAGCGCAAATGACTGCGGGTTTGCGATCGAGTCAGCAAAACTGCCGCTCCCGGCAGGGATCCCCGCGGAACAGGCCCGCGAGCTTGCCCTGTATGGCGGCGGGGACTACGAGCTGATCTTCACCATTGCACCGGAGCGATTCCCTGTCGAGGGTGTCCCGGCAACCGTGATCGGAACGGTGGTTACACAGAGAACTGTCACCGTGGATGGAAAACCCCTGCAGAAGCGGGGTTACCAGCACCGCTGGGAATGATCCGTCCCGCACGTTGCTTAAATACAAGGCGATAGAGACCTTTTAGTAACAATATCCCGGGGAAAACATGGAATCGCTCGAGAGCAGGATTGCGCGGCTGACACCGGAGCAGCAGCGGGAGGTGGAGGATTTTGTTGATTTCCTCCTGTTAAAAAATAATATCCGGCAGGCGCCGGTCTCTGCAATGCCTTCCCCGGCCCTGATGGCAGTACCGCCGGTGATGATACCGGAACCTGTTCCGGCCATCCCATTAAATTCCGTTCCAGCACCGTCCATGCCCTTCATCAGTGAATCCCCTTTGATCGTCATCAATGCAGAATCTTCTCCTGCCCCAATCCGCGAGATCATGGTAGGGGGCGACGACGGAATCACCCGCGATTATCTGGATTACGGGGAATTTGATCATGATCGGTCTCCGGCAAACAGGCCGGCAAAGAAAGGCCGCCACGGGGTTATCGTACGGCAGACCGTGGAGAAATCGCCTCACGTGCTTGACTGGTTCGACTAAAAGATCTTTTTCCCTCTGTTCTCACCGGTATTGCCGGTACGGGAGCAGCGTATCCACGATACTCCTCTCCTCACCCGAATGGAGGATGACGATCACCTGCAGGCGGTCAGTACCCCGCGACCCCTGCAGCTGCACGGATGACAACCGCTGGTTGAAATTGAGTTTCCCCTCGGCGGCGGTACCGTCAGATCGTGTCAGGATCACCCGGTTGTCCCGGATCAGGCCCATTCCCGGGCCGCCATCGAACTGGACGGTGACCATGGCTTTTGAGGAGTCCTTGCTGACATCTATATACAACTCCGTATCTTTTGCCATTGTCTGGGTTGGTATTACCGTCAGGACCACGGTATTAACCCGTGCATCAGAACTCCGGTAATAGTCAGCTTCAGAAATGCCGGGGGGGATTGTTCCCGTTGTGTTGGTTTCACCAGACGCTGGCGCATCCCCGGCAGGCACAGTGAATAATCCGGCAGAGAATCCAAAAATCCCCACAATAAGGGCAACAAGAATGATGCCGGCTATGATCATATTCATGGGAATCTGGAACGGTGGTGTTGCAGGTCCCTGTGGGATATCCGCGTGGATTTCTTCGGGTTTTGGAACTTCCGGGCAAGGGGGTTCAGGGTCCTGAAGTGTGAATGGTGGGGGTGGAGCAATAACCGGTTTTTGGACGATTTCGGTAGTGGCCGCTGCGGGATCTGCGGACGGTGTTTTATCCGTACCGATAACACGTTCGATGGTTGTTATCAGGGTCGCGATGTGATTCTCAAGTGGTGGAGTGACGGCATCGAGCCAGTGCGGGACACCGATGAGATACTCCATGGTTTTTGAAGGCCGCACATCCTCAATGCGGAACGGGATGATAATGCGGCCCTTGTTTACCGCATTAGTCAGTTCTCTTGTTACATGCGGTGATTTGTTAGCAAACGAGGAAAAAATGAGAACAACCACTTTTCCGTCTTCAATACCCTCAATGATTGCTTCGGGAAAATTTTTCCCGGGAGAAATATCCCGTGGGGCAATCCAGCAGCGGATATTATGGGATTCAAGCCTGGCGCAGACCATGTCAGCAACTGTTTTGTCTTCCTGTGCATAGCTGATGAACACATCGTGATGACCCGGGTTGCACCCCTTTGTTTCGTCAGGCATAATCGATCAGGATAACGGGGATCTCGAGCCCCTGTTAAGGTTTTTAATTGTGGGCTGAGATATTATTATTATTGGTGCTCATTCCAGACGGATGATTTTTAAGTAAACCTTTCCAAGGATTCGCGGCAGGGCACGGACAGCATTCCGGTCTTTCTCACGTTGTGCCTCCGGCAGTTGTGCCCACGGGATGATGCAGTCATGGATCTTCTGCTGGTCCTCGCGGACCTTGCCGTATGACCACCCTTTTTTCAGCCGCTCCTTCATCCATTGTTCGTGTTCCCGTTCTGAGAGAAATTCAACTTCAGTGTCGGTAAATTCAAAGAGCGGTTCACGGGTGTTGGTTGAAAGGCCGATCGTGCAATGGATGATGTGGAGGGTCTTCCAGATATCCTCCACCTGCCGGAGATTCGATTCCTTTAACCGCCGGGGCAGTTCGTCCCAGGAGCGTAACGAGAGGTTTGTTTCCGGTACAGCACCGTTTTTTTTCTGCAATTCAATGTATTCCTCATGAATTGCCCGCGCAACAAGCTCGTGGGTTCCGGCTGCACCGATATCGTAGTATTTCCTGATGATGTTCCGGACCTTCGCCGAATCGATCCATCCGCGGTCAATCCGGGTGATCAGATCATCGATCTCTCGTGCCCGGGCCTGGATCTTAGCTGCCACTTCCTTCTCTTCAAGCAGGTCGCACAAACCGATAATTGCGGTGAGCGGATTGCGAAGGTGGTCCCCCAGGATGGCGAACTGTTCGATATTTTTTTCAATCTGGGTAAAAGCGTATTTTTTCAGTTCTTCCATCTCGACCGAGTCGGTGATGTCCAGTCCGCACAAGTAGATGCTTTTGTTTCCTTGTCCTGCATCCCTGCGGGGGAGTGCTGTGAACCGGATCACCTTTCGCTCCCCGGTCATTCCCTGAACCGGCCGGACAATGCATGACCGCAATTGACCGGTCTCGATTACTTCCCGGATGTCATCCATCACCGCATCTGCGTCTGTGGGAAACAACTGCCGGATGTCCCATTGTGTGTCGGAGGGCCCCCGCAAACCCATGAATTCATTGAATGCACGGTTTGACCATTCGACAACACCGTCAGATCCCAAAATGAGCACCCATTCCGAAACTCCCTCCAGGGCGTCAGTTGGCGGTTCTGTTTTTCCGGACGGCGGATCCATGCAGTCTTTCCCTCACATTTCCTTGTGGATAATTTCCGCCCGTATTATCTAATAATATCTATTGCCATCATGTTCGGGTGCTATTGACTGTGCTCCGCCCTCGCACCCGGCAGGACCTGACGGTCCTGAAGAAACAGTACCAGAAAACGAAGTGGACTCGACGGGATTTGAACCCGTCAAATCGCGAGTGCTCCGCCCTCGCACCCGGCAGGACCTGGCGGTCCTGAAGAAACAGTACCAGAAAACGAAGTGGACCCTGGCGTGGATTTGAACCCGTCAAATCGCGAGTGCTCCGCCCTCGCACCCGGCAGGACCTGGCGGTCCTGAAGAAACAGTACCAGAAAACGAAGTGGACTCGACGGGATTTGAACCCGTGGCCTTCACGTTGCAAACGTGACGATCTACCCCTGATCTACGAGCCCTTGTGCCTGCGCACTCGCGGCATACTATTTTCCCGCGGATTCCATATAGTTGTTACTGATCAGGTATCCGCAAGGCAGATGAATCACGAAAATAAATATTGTCTGATCTATTATGCCAAAGCTGATCATTGAACCGAAAAAGGCAAAGGACGGGCAGATCGAGTATGTCGTGAACTATCACGATCCCAAGAGCGATAACTCCTTCACCATCACAACAACCAGTGATATCAACGACGCGATGGACAAACTGAAATCAACGCTCATGAGCGAAGTTGAGTTACTGCAACAGAAGAAGTGAATCACACGGGGGGGTGGCCCAATATGCGCTAACTTTAACAAAACCATTATCTATTGAGGGGGGGATAGGAATCATAAGGTAATGAGATGGCGCGGATAAAAACAGATGGTGACTGGAAATTTCT
>JALOBP010000144.1 GCA_023228295.1 Methanoregula sp. | reverse complement strand
GTATCTCGCAAGCGAACATGATCCGGTTTTTAATTATACCCGCACGAAAAAGCGTATGATTCCCGATATTATTGTCAGGGAAAAGGGAAAGCCACTTGCCATTCTTGATACCAAATACAAACCCGACCTCGTCAGAGGATACATGTCAAACGCCGATACCTATCAGATGCTTGCATACAGTGTTGCTAACGAATCAGATCGAGCGATATTATTGTATCCCAAATTACCAAACCAGGACCGATTGATCGAACGGGATCATTGTGTTATCCTCGATAAAATGCTCAAAGAGAAGAAAGCAGATCGTGCTGTCATAATATCCGGCAGGGAGATCCATCTTTTTGATCAGAACGGAAAAATTTTAAAGAATCTGACTTCGGGAGATGCGCTGATGATACGGGAATTGCTCACATCCCGATTCAATCCTTCGAACATGTCAACCGAATAATCACCAACTCGGCGTTTGAATTTTCGTGAAAAATTAACACAAATTCTCTTTTTGGCTCGCTTTAATGCACTGAAATGGTATCCCCCATCTTGCGGATTCTTGTTATGTTCATTATTTTGGAGACGATATGTCCAAAAATTACTTGACTTTAACAATCTCCCGGTTATCGAAATCAACCGAGAAAATATACAACGCCTGCTGACAAGCATCTTCAACCCCGCCCAGGCACTGCTCCGACACCGCTTCAGGGCCAATGAAAAGGTGGGCCCCTTTCAACCTCTCCCTGCCGAGATCATCTGCGATTTCGTAAAACACTCGTGATTGATGGTAGGGGGATTTCCCTTCGACTCTACCCATTTTTTTCATCGCATCGGTGAGAACGGATAGAACAAACTCCCGGTCTTCATGAAAAATCGGGAGATACATTTCCTGAACACCATTATTGACAAAAAGAAGGCCAATTCCCATAACAGTCAAACAATCTCTTTTTCAAAAGGACTAATAGTCTTCTGAAATAATTCTTCTCTTCATGAGCCTCAATCCCTCCCAGCTCCGTGCGGTCAACGGAACTGGTATTCAGCTCGTTCTTGCAGGTCCTGGTTCCGGCAAAACGAGAGTGATCACCGAGAAGATCCTCCACCTTGTTGAAAAGGGAATAAAACCAGAGAAGATCCTGGCACTCACCTTCTCTGACAAGGCCGCAGCGGAGATGATGGAGCGGCTTGAGAAAAAGACGAGTACGGCAGATCTTACTGTCAGCACCTTCCATGCATTCGCCCTTTCGGTGCTGCAGGACAACGTGCTCGACTCCGGGCTCAGCTTCTCATCGGGGATCATCAGCCGGGCAAACCAGCTTGTGTGGGGCCTGAAAAATATCGACAGTTTCGGGCTTGAGTATATCGAGGTCGGAAACAACGGGATTGGGGTTATCGAGGCAATTATCGATGGGATCAGCCGGTTCCGTGATGAACTGATCAGCCCGGATGAACTGGATGCATACCTGAAAGACAAGGAAGGCCAGCAGCTCACCGTGGATGAGCAGGATTACCTCGACAAACTCCGGGACCTGCTTAAAGTGTACCGGGCGTATGAGAAATACAAACGGGCGGAAAACCTGCTCGATTACGATGACATGATCCACGAGGCAGTCCGGCTTTTCGATGCAAAGCCCCAGGTCCTCCGCAGGTATCGCAACCGCTTCACCCACATCCTTGTTGATGAGTTCCAGGACACAAATTATGCGCAGTTCCAGCTGGTAAAGCAACTTGCGAATGAGAATCTCTGTGTAGTTGGGGATGATGACCAGACCATCTACCGGTTCCGTGGGGCCTACCTCACCAACATGCAGGACTTCCGGGAACAATACAAATCCTGTACGGAAATCCTGCTTGACGAGAATTACCGGAGCACAGAGACTATCCTTACCCTTGCCCTCCGGTTGATGCAGCATGCCCCGAGCCGGAACGAGAAACTGCTGACCACCGATAATCCTCCCGGACAGAAGGTCACGGTTGCAGACTGCCAGAACGAAGTGAGCGAAGCTCTGTATGTGACCCGCGAGATCCAAAAACTCGTCGGAACCCCGTTCCACTCACGTTCGGATAATCGTACCCGCCCGATGACCTACAGCGATATCGCCATCATCTGCCGAAGGCGGGCAGAAGGCAGCAAGTTTGCCCAAATGCTGAAGAAGAACGGCATCCCTGCTGAATTTGTCGGGGAGGTGGATTTCTTTGCAGAACCGGTTGTCCGTGACATCCTTGCGTATCTCCGGGCCGTTGAAAATCCCCTGATGGCAGGAATTCCTCTGAACCGGATCATGAAGGTCGGGGGGATTCCCGAGACAATTATCCAGCGGATCAATGCTGCAGCGCGGAAGATGGCGTGGGGGAAGGAAGGGGATGACTGTGTATTTGCGGCAATGCAGCAGGCATCCATGATTGTTCCGGACTCTGCACACCTGATTCAGGATATCGTTGCGACACTGGACCATCTGATTCAACAGAAAGACCGGGCCACTCTGAATGAGTTCATCTTCGAGGTCATGCGGGATGCAACCGGCTTATACCAGCGGGCCGTTTCGGAAGAGAACGGGCAGAAACTTATCTTCCTCAATACCTTCTCGCGCATCGTCCAGGAATACGAATCCATCACAAGAGAGAGCACCCTTTCTGACCTTCTGGGCTATCTCGATCTCCTCTCGGGTGTTTCCGTTGAAGTGGGCGAACGCGAAGACAAGGATGCCGTCAGGATCCTGACCGTGCACAAGAGCAAGGGTAAGGAATATCCGGTCGTCTTTGTTGTGGATCTCGTGAAGGACAAATTCCCGCTCTCGTACCGGGCCAAACCCTTCTCGGTCCCCAATGATCTTGCAAAGGGGCTTAAGACCGGCGACGAGGAGAAGGCATTGTTCCTCCAGGAAGAACGGCGTCTCTGTTACGTTGCCATGACCCGGGCACAGGAACGGCTCACCTTCACGCTTGCCAAGCGATACGGAGAGCGGAAGACCGATGCACAGCCATCGCAATTTCTCTTTGAACTGGATTATCTCAAAAATCCGCTGATGGAGATTACGTCAGTGAATCTTTCGGAAGACAAAGGCGTGGAGCTTCCGGATAATCCGGTCGATGCGCTCAAGCGGAGGATCCGGGACCAGGCAATGATTGCCATTGAGCAGATGCATCTGACAACTGCCATTCAGCGGATAGTAGAGCTGGAGAAGATCCGGTTACTTGAAACAGGAAAAACACTTGATGCGTTCAATCCTGATGCGATCTTCAGTATTCCTGCGGATGATGCTGCAATCCTTGCAGCGTTTGAGCGCCGGCCCATCCCGCTGATTGGCAAGGATCATCATTTCTCTGCCTCGGCACTGAAAAAATACCAGGACTGCCCACTCTGCTACAAGTTCCAGTATGTACTGCAGGTTCCCTCGCTTCCCAAGACCTTCTTCTCAATGGGAACAGCGGTTCATGCAGTTATCGAGCATCTCTCAAACCAGCAGCTGGACAGCATTCAACCAACGAAGGAGCGGGCCCTCGCACTTCTTGACAGCAACTGGTCATCTGATGCCTACACATCGAAAACCCATGAAGATGAGGACCGGGTAAAAGCTGAGGCAATGCTTGACACCTATCTTGCATGGCAGGCAAGAAACCCCAACACAATCATTGGGAATGAGAGGAAATTCCAGTTCCCTATTAATGAGCGGCAATTGAAAGGTTTCATCGATCGGGTTGAACAGACACCGGAAGGTGGATATGTTGTAGTCGATTTCAAGACCGGCTCAAAACCGTCATCACTGACAAAAAACACCATCAAAGAAGAGATCCAGATGAACCTGTACTGTCTAGCCATACGGGAGTTGTATGGGAAATTACCGGTCCGTGCATCGCTCTACTATGTCAAAGACGATAAGATGGTTGATTATTTCCCGACAGAAGAGACGATCGGGGCCTTCACTGAGACAGCCAAGTCGATTATCACAGCGGTTTGCAGCGAGCAGTTCCCCCCGACACCCGGATTTCAGAACTGTAAATTCTGCGATTACGCCGATCTTTGCGAGGGGAAGGAAACGGCGGAGTGACGGGGGCCCTGATATCGCCGGTTTCCCAATTTTTGAGACCTCCGTCGGAGAAAAAAACCTTCACAATGGCATTCCGGCAGAGGTTTCAAATCCGGAGGGGGTAAAATAGGTGGCAAAAACCGGAACGATTTAAAGGCCTTTGGTGGCCTTTTATTGAGGCGCAATTCTGCCGTATTTTGGCAAACGGGGCGTTTATAGGGCACTTTTTCCACAGGAACTGAAAGGGTGCATTTTACGGGGTTTTCCGGTATTGGCCCGGAATGAGAGTCGGGAAAAGGAGCCTGATTTGGGCTTATTTTTATCTTGTAAGGATGATACCAAACAACATCCATTCTTCCAATGCAAATTATGAAGGAATTAATCCAAAAGTAGTTTTTGTTCTTTTCTTACAATTTTTGGTATTTTTGAATCTGGGGCATATAAGGAAATAACTTCTAAAACTTCATACTCATGGGTAATGTTCACTTTCTTTTTTGTAATATCTCTCACTTTTACTTTTACTGCGGTTCCATGAACAAAACTATACTTTCCACGACCGACTTCAGCTAAAAACCTTTTATCAAGAATTGTAACTGGAAAATAATCTCCATCAGATCTAATGAGTTTCCATCCTTTTTCATAACCTTCTAAATTTGTTTGAGCTAACCCAAAAATACCTTCATCCACTCTAGAATCTAGTACGATTTCTTCTTCAGGTTCGTCAGAAGTAAGTAAAACAGCATATTCTTCTTTTGTAAGTATCTCAGGGAGGGGTTCATCAGATGAAAAACCAATTGTATCG
>JALOBP010000143.1 GCA_023228295.1 Methanoregula sp. | reverse complement strand
GCCGGGATATCACCTGAGGGAAAATCGAAGGTTTTCATCTAACAAAACCAAAAGCGATGTGTGGATCAGAACCGTATTGCATAGAGTGGTACAGACAAAAAACAAAATCTTATTTTTCATAAATTATATACTGGTTATGGAAGACGTACCTGATTTTACTCTCGACCGATCTGCTATCAACAGCCTGTCTTCCGATACGCGTATCCGGATCCTCTCATCGCTCCGTGACCGCAGGAAAACCAATGCCGAACTGGCACGGGAGTTGTCGCTTGCCGCCCCGACAATCAAACACCATCTCGAACAGCTGAAAGAGGCGGGGCTGATTGAGGCGCAGGAAGACGGACATAAATGGGTGTACTTCCAGCTGACCCCATTCGGCAGAGATCTCTTCAACCCGGAGAAGCGGGTACGGATCTCGATCGTTCTGTCTGCGGTTCTTACGTTCTGTACAGCACTGGCCGCAGTGATCACGTACATGACAATTCCACGGCTGGACACACGCCCCTGGTATCCCGGTTTCGATGACCCGTTCCTCCCGATGTTCATAGTAGCGGGAGTTGCCGTGATCGTGCAGATAGGAATTCTTGTGTGGGTGATGAAGGGGAACGTGAAGGTGAGGGAGTAGATCCCCAGCTACAAGATATATCTGACGATGTTTCCCCCATTCCCTCCATAGGTACCGTCGTGCCACTGACGTTACGACGATACACCCGTACACCCCGATCCAGGCCCGCCACGGCCCTTCAAATCCCATCGCCCGGCACCCCTTTGCAGAAACCGTATGCGATTTTTTTTCGGCCGCTGTACTATTGCTACCAACTACCTCACCAATTCCCGTCGGAAAACCCTGATCCGTTCCGGAACAATTACCGCGTTTTTCTGATCCATTGCCTCTGCAAAATGAGGGGGTGAGGCAAAACTCGTACAACCGGGCATTTTACGGGCCCGGATTTCCTACCCCGTAAACAGGGGTATAACAACGGATTCTCTGACGGGGCAGGCAGATGACAGAAAAAGGGGTATTACGAGGAGGAGGGTTTTCTCCCCTGCTCGCTTGCGGCGACACCGGCCAGGTACTCAATTGACTTACCGAACTCGATCCGTTTCCCGTCGCGGTCAATCTCCACGATTGCTGAAGGCGTGACCTGGAAGAACCTCCACGTCCCGTGCCGGGACCGGATCCAGAGCTCGATCACGTTCGCGGCATCGCGGGCGATGAGCCGGAGGCGGGCGAGATCTTTCCGGTAATACTCCTCAAGTTCCGGCAGCGGCGCGAGAATTTTCGGTGCGAACATCACGCTCGCGAAGACGTGCGGGATCTTCGAGACAATCGAGAGATCGTAAATCCGTTCCGGTCCGCCCATCGCCATCTGGATGAGGCCGCGGGCTTTGGCGATAGGGATCGCTTCCGCGAGTGCCTTATGCGGGCGGGCTCCGCGGCCGGTCATGAGGGGTGGCCCCCGGATATTTTTCTGCCCGGTTTGTGGGCGGGTAATGTTGTCAACGATTGCTGTTCTGCATCCGGCGCATGGCGGGATTGCCGGGCCGGCTGGTTTTTTTTGCGGATGGTTGTGACTATACTTTCATCTCCGTTGTGTCGGAATGGTTTTTGTTCTGCGGTCGGTACGGACTGGTCCGCCCCCCCTTCGATAGTGAAGCTGAGGGGTGCGGTGCATTTGATTGTCTAAGGAAAGATATTTTTGAATAATATGTTGTTGGTGAGATGGGTGTGCCGGCAGTAGTCCGATAGAGCGGGTTGCCATAGGCCGGGCCGATGTTTTCACCTGCGCTGATCTTTGTGGGGGATAGGTCGGAGTGGTTCGAGAAGGCGTTTGCTGATATTGGAGCGGTATGGGTTATGCTCCTGTACTGAATCATATGCAGTTTCGCCCCCCGCCCGCCATAACATTCTTAGATACCTATTCCCAATAGTGTGTGAAGGCATGCAGAAAGCCAGAGCCAAACTGAGTTATGATGAGGAGGAGACGTTCCGCAAGAAGCTCATCGCGCTTCTGTTGAGCGGAGCGGATAATCCCATTGCCTCAAAAGTGAACTTCCAGAAAGAGCTGTTCCTGTTGATCAAGGCGATGCCGCAGTTCGAATCCCTCTTTGATTTCATGCCGCACCGGCTCGGCCCCTATTCAAACACTGCGGAGCATGTGATTGAGAATAACCCGGAACTCTTTGTCGCCGACAAAAAAGGGATCTATCTGTCTGATGACGGAAAAGAGTTCAGTTCATCGGTAAGGGAAGAGATGCGCCCGGATAATCTCAACCGCCTGATGCAGTCCATCCAGTTCATCCGGTCGGTTTATGATAACCTGACCGATGACGAATTCATGTTTCTTGTTTACATGACGTATGATTATACGGAAAAATCCGACCGGTTCGATGATCTGCTGAAGCGCAGGAAACCACTTGCAGACAGCCTCCTTCGCAAAGGGATCATCACGCAGCAGCGGCATGAAGAACTCCTGAAGGGATAACGTGAAGCTCAT
This sequence comes from Methanoregula sp., assembly GCA_023228295.1. Classification (GTDB taxonomy): domain Archaea; phylum Halobacteriota; class Methanomicrobia; order Methanomicrobiales; family Methanospirillaceae; genus Methanoregula. The sequence goes on along the minus strand of JALOBP010000143.1, from coordinate 2,384 downwards.
CCCCGATTCCTCGTTCTTCATCTGCTTTCTGGATGATCTTGGCGATTATCTGCCCGTTGCTGATCGAATGCGGGTATTGATGGCGATCGCAGGTTCCTTTTCGGTCATGGTCGTACCAGAGGTTGAACGGGAATCACGGCTTCACCGGCTTACACCCGATGTGAGTGGGAAGGTTCAGAGAATATCAATTGCCAACGAACCGGCCGATCCATCGGTCGAACTTCTCCGTCCGCTGCTTGGGAGTGGCGAGCATGAAGTGATTACATTCGCTCACGGATGCCTGCTGAAGGGGGATGGGACATTCCTGTTCATCCTTGACGATGGCGTGGCTCGCAATCTTGTTCAGCGGATTCTTCCGGCACTCGTCAGCCACATGAAAGGGACCGTAGGATTCCTTGGCCATTGTGCCATACGGAAAATACTTGATAAGAACGGGACAATACAACTCTTAACAGTCATTGGCAAGAGTAAATTCAGGGTGGATCAATCAACGATATCAACAGTGATTACCGAAGTCCAGAACCGGTGTGAATAGCATGACAAATTTTCGCGTCCGCCTTACCGAACAGGACGAAGAAACCCTCTTTACCAGTTAAGAGCTTTCCCTGGGACGCGTCTCATTTTCAACACCCTGCAAACTCCTTGACCTGAACAATTCTCCCACGGTTTCCGCATTCCAGGCTCTCGACCAGACCCGTCTGGGGAGTGTCATACTTGCCGAACGGAGCCGGTTTATTCACCAGGAGACGTTCATGCGGGAGGCGGATCATCCCGAAGCCCGGTTCCTCGCAGATTCGTATGATACCCTGAAACGACCGGGGATTCTTGAAAATAAAATGGTAGTAAACTCACTCACCCTCACCTTCAATCCCTTCACTATCCCCACACCCGAGGAGTACCTGCGGAGCATTTTGCATATCTACCATGGTCGCAGCGATCTTCTCCTCATTCCGAACCTGAAGGTGAAACGGTACAATGAGCGGCAACGGTCTGAGGTCCAGGTGCAGGAAGATGAGTTCAGGCGCTACGTTGATCTGGCGTACGAGATCCTGAATTTCCGGAACTCGAAGCCGATCTTTGTGCCCGTCCCGCTCAAGTACGGTGTCCGTAGGTTCCAGTCAATTCTTAGCGAATATCTTGGCACAGGCTACCGGAATTTCTGGCTGGATTTCGAAGGATCGAACACGACATCAAAGGCCCCCTATATACGGACATTCCATGATATTGTTGATACGCAGGGTCTTGGCGAGGAAGTGATCCTGTACGGATCAAATATCAGGCGCGAGAACAATCCGCATCTTCCGGACCCGCGATGCCCTGCATCGGATTTCCTGACTGCACCTCTCGGCATTGATATCATCGGTGTCAACCGCGAGCCGCAACGGGGAGGGGGCGATCCCGGCTCACGCCGGACCTATGTTCCCCCGCCCATTGAGGAGAGTACCCAGCACAAAGGCCGGCTTCTTGACCGGGATGACTATACCTATGTGAAATACCCGGCACATTCCCGGAGTGACGCGTTGTTTGACAAGTACCATATCACCGAAGATTTGATCCGGGTCAACCCGAAGTTCTATGCCAACTTCATCAATACCTTCGAGATCAACGAGGAACTGGCCCACCACCGGACGCTTGTTGACGAGAACGAATCACTTCTTGGGTATCTCGGTACAAAGCCTTCGATCAATCCTAAGCTGATGAAGGCGTTTGAGAAGATTGTGCACGGGGAGCCGGTGACGCAGAGGACGCTGGACGGGTTCTTTTAGGGAGGGGACACTATCGACAAATTTTCTACTAAACTGGAAGATGAACTGATAAAAATTTTTGAAAACTCTGAATCAATCCATTTCTCTTCGTGAGGGAACCATTTAACGGATGTAAAAATTATTCCTCTCTCTCGAAATAATTGGTATCCTTTTTCACAGAGATTTCATCATTCAATCCAAGTTCTCTGAGAGCAGTTTTTATCTCTTCGATCATTGAATCGTTGATACCGTCCTTATCAGATACTTCGACATTGATCGTTATTTTCAATCCTTTTTTCGTGGCAAATCTGCCGAGAACTTTCGTGTAGAAATTCATCCATTTCTGAGGCTGAACCTCTCCGACCCATTCGTCTCCCGGGGGACCCCCCCTTCATTATTTTCCAAATCCGGACCGACCCCCCGTCATGAATTTTCCGTAAGGGCGTGACCCCCCGGGCGTTGTTGTGGGGGGGTACCCCTGCCCCCCCTCCCGTTATTTTTCCGGAGGGGGTCCACCCCCCCCACTGTCTAAATGTCCGGAGGGGGGAGGGGGGGTGCCGGAAGCGGGCCGGTGCAGCGGGTTGCCGTCGGCCGGGTTGGTGCTCGCGGGGGCGGGGCGGTTGGGTGAAGAGGGTAGGG
>JALOBP010000057.1 GCA_023228295.1 Methanoregula sp. | reverse complement strand
CCGTCAGATCAGTTCCCCACCAAATCCATCAGAACAAAAAAAGCTCCCGATGGCTGGTATGTTGCGTTCATCCAGGAAGGTTCCGGGGTACCGATCATTTCAGCCCAGTGCTATTACGTTGGCAATGACAAGAAGGTCCGGCCGACCGGACTGGTCAACCACAGTATTATGGTCCAGTTACAGGATTTTTCTGCGCAGAAGTGCGGATGAGTGTATCCTGACTAACTGAACCTAAAAACGCTTGAGCGAAACCATGAATACGAACCGGGTGCGGGGCACTGCTGTGCTGAGGTTCCCGGCCCGGGGGTTTGCCTTAGGGGAATGATGGTTGTGGTGGGGGGGTTACACTGGGAACCGGGGTTGGTGGGGGGCTTGAGCTTAATAAGAGAGCGTAAAAATCCCCCAGTTCACTCTCACGATTACTGCCAATTACCCGACGATATCAGGTTATTATTCCTCATGTCTGATTATAATCGTCACCAATAGTATTTACCATCGACATAATGATTAATCTGAATTTCATCGAATCAAATGGGTTCCAGATGATTCAAAAAAATTGAGAGAATCGAGTATAATTTTTCATGTTCAGTGTACGAGGGGATAAATTGGAACACTATAAAATCAGATTTGATAAGGAGAAGGAAACATTACTTGTTCCTCTCATCTGCAAAGCACGTGAAAGTGTGAAAGAGAACGCGATAATATCCGACCAAAATGCCGTCAGGATGGTTGAGAGCATTGATTATGACTTCACATCATTGAAAGTTCCAAAACAGACTCACGTGACAATCTGCATACGGGCAAAAAAAATCGATCAATATACAGAAGAGTTCCAAAAATCCAGTCCGGACGGTACCGTCCTCTCCCTGGGTTGCGGTCTTGATTCCCGGTTTTTTCGGGTTGACAATGGAAGGACGAGATGGTACGACCTTGATTATCCCGATGTGATTGAGTTGAAAAGATCTTTCCATAGTGAATCGGACCGTTACCATCTTCTCCCTTCATCGGTCACGAACCTGGAGTGGACGGATATTCCTGCTAAAAATCCAGGGCCGTTTCTCATAATCGCTGAGGGGCTTTTCATGTACCTCCCTGATAAGGATGTCAGATCCGTGGTGCTCAAACTACAGGCGGTTTTTCCCGGAAGCCTGCTGATTTTTGACGCGTTCAGCGAAAAGGCGGTTAAAGGCATGGCAAAACACCCCTCAATCGGAAAAACCGGTGCTGGTGTTTGCTGGGGAACGGATGATGCCGGGGAGATTGAACGATGGAATGAGGGGATATCCCTTGTCGAAGAATGGTATTTTACGCAATCGGATGAGATCAGAAAGCTTGATTTAAGTTACCGATTATTCTTCAGAATCGCAGGTCTTTTCTCTGCTGCAAGGAAGGCTCACCGGATCCTGGCGTTCAGACTGGGTTGAAAATAATCCGGAATTTTCCCCACATTCCTCGTGAGACAAAATTTCGGAAACATTCATATTCTCATGTCTCATGCGTTTTAGCATTCGAAATTTCTGAAAAAAGTGACAGTGTATAGCAGAGTTACAGTGGGTGATCGTCTGGAAAACTGGCGGGGATGGTCAACAGGGAAAAAACAAGATTTTTTCCCGGAAATCCGGATCGTTTGTCCCTCACCTCAATGAAAAGAAGGACTGTTTTAGTAAGTCGGGTATTCCTGTCAGGGAATGCCCGGCTCGAGAAGACATAAGTCTTCGAAGGGGATTTTAGGATTCCCGAAGTTGCGGGTTATCTGACATCGAAGATTCCTTATGGATTCATCTCTTCCTCCAGATCTGATGACCTGTCGGACCGTGACGGGTTTTTTTAGCATGAGGTGGAATCAGCACTATGTTGAATCTCATCGGAGATGAGACACGAGATGAATCCGAAGGATTCTGTGTGGGGCAGCCGGGATGGGGGCGATCTGGCTGACCGTGGGATGGGAACGGGCTTTTTGCCATGGTGTCTTTATCCGGTATTGGAAAATCTGCGAATCAATCCCGCAAGGAGCACAACCTGCAGGACCATTCCGAGACATAATGCAGCAAAGTCAAGCGATCCGGTGAGCAACAATTCCTCAAAGACATAAATTGTCCAGAAATGGGGGATAATACCGAACACAAACTTCCACGAACCTGATATGAAAAGGCTCACAAGGGGGAGCTGGACAAAAAGGTCAACTCCCTTGAACATCGCAATAGCATCCACCTTGTTACCGGAAAAAGTAACGATGACGAGTGCGATTATTGGTGCAAGTAATGCAAATGTGAGGGAGATGAGGAAGATTGCCGGAAACGGGATCTTCACTAAGCCGAGGATGACAAATGAGAGGATGGAATTGAGAAATGTGAAAACTGATGCAAATAATAAGCGAGAAGCTAAAAAAACCGGGGCAGATACCGGCACAACCCGCAAGGCATTGAGAATATTTTCATCCCGTTCATCGATCATCAGGAACGCGTATACAAAACCAAAGATCACCGCAATCTGGATAAGCACAAATGACATGATCAGGCAGGAATAGGGTGCCAGGTCAAAGATCCGCTCAGAGACCTGCGGGATCACCCACGCGCCGGCAATGAGGAAGAGGAATGGCAGACAGAAGACAATAGCCAGCATCCTGTCCCGCACGATCATCTTCAGGTCATTTGCTGCAAGCAGGAGAACATCAACCATGTTACTGCCCCCCAAGCACGATATGGGTATAAAACATCTTTTTTGCAAAGAGGTACCCGATAGCGATCCATATCGATAACATAACGACTGCATAGACGCTGTCCGGGAGTGAAACCGGTTCAAATATCCCGGACAACAAAAGCAGCGATGCCTGGGTTGGGAAGAGGAAAAACAGCCAGCTGTCTGACAGGCCGAAATGATAGATGAGCGGTGCGTTCAGGACAAGTAAGGCAACCGAGCCGGCGATGAAGTATTCATTCACGCTTGAGAACCGGCTCACGGCAATAAAACCGGCAAGCACAAAGAAGACCGACGTGAGGATAACACCGGTGACAAAGTACAGGTAATTGACTGCCACACCGCGGGTCAGGGCCACCAGCACGAGGCTGGCAATGAGGGCAATTGTAGTAAGCGTGATGATGTGGGTGAGCAGGTATTCACGGGACTCCATAGGGGTCACGGTCAGGGCCTGCAGGGAGCGATTGGTCTTCTCGTACAGGACGAGTGCGCCGATAAACACGAAGCCAAGGATCGCAGGGTCCAGAAAGATCAGGGCCCCGACGATTTTTGCAGTGTTTGCGGGCGGAAAAACATAAAGAAGAATACTCCAGAGCGCGACCGTGACAAGCGAGATGTGGATGATATTAAACCGGTAATCAAGCAGGAGATACCACCGGACCATTGGTGCAAGGTGTTTCATTGCAGGCCTCTTCCGGTGACCGAGAGGAAAATGTCCTCAAGGGTCGCTTCTTCGGTATGCATCGTCTGGATCTCGGCACTCTTTAAAAGCGTGAGAAAATCGTGGTTGCTGCCAAGACCGTCCAGCGGGAACTCAGAAGAATGATTCTTTGCATCCGTCAGGTATTCGACCCGGACAATCCGTTTTCCGTACTGGAGTTTCAGCTGGCGCGGGCTTTCCGTGATGCAGATTTTTCCGTTCACCATGAAGGAGACCGCGTCGCAGAGTTCGTCGGCGAGTGCCATGTTGTGGGTTGTCAAAAAGATCGTTTTGCCTTCGTTTTTCTTTTTAATGATGATGTCCTTGATTTGCCGGGCACTTGCAGGGTCGAGACCGGAGGTTGGTTCGTCAAGGAACAGGATCTGCGGATCGTGGAGGAGGCAGCGGGCGATGTTGAGCTTCATCCTCATTCCCTTGGAAAACGATCCCACGCGTTTGTTCATATTCTCCTCAAGGCCCACCATCTGCAGGAGAGTTTCCGGGTCGGCGGTTTTTCCTGAATAGAATGACCCAAATAAGGCCAGGTTCTCCCGTGCAGTGAGTTTCGGGTAATGGTTTGGCAGTTCAAAGCAGACGCCGATCTGTTCATAGTAATCGTGGGACCAGTCAGCCAGTTTTTTTCCAAGAACGGACACGTCGCCGCGGTATCCCCGGATGAGGCCGGTGAGAATTTTCTGTGTCGTGCTCTTTCCAGCACCGTTGGGCCCGAGGAATCCGAAGATCTCCCCTTTTTTGATCGCAAAGGAGATTCCCTCAACAGCGGGGGCGGTTGCTGACGGGTACGTGAACGAGAGGTCACGGACGGTTATCATGATGAACTTCCCTGCCGGCCCCGGGCGGTTTCCATGGCCCGGAATATCTTTTCGTCATTGATCTCACCGATGTTGAAGAATTCAGCAGTTTCATCACCCTCAATCCGTTCGAGGATGTGGCGGACCGATTTTTGTATTGTCCGGAACATGTCGGCCTGGCTGTCAACGAGGATCTTTAAGAGGGAGTCGGGCATGATTGCCGAATAGAGCGTGGACGCTTCAATGAGGATATCGAGCTGCACAATACGATTCTGCAGGATATGGGTAATCTCATCCTTTTTCAAGATGTGGTAGAATGGCAGGTCAAGGTAAAAATTGACAAAGATTCCCGGAGGATTCTCTGCACTGGAAAGAAGGATGTGTTTCAGGTGCTCCTTTCCTTCATCAGTGATCTCGTATACGGTCCTGGGCGGTTTGTTCTGTTCAACGATTCGTTCCAGCAACCGGATAAGCCCGGCCTCGTTCATCCGCGACAATTTATTGTACACGGTGGTCTTGTTCAGCCTGAGCCACGCGTTTGATGAGTCTGCTTTTTTCTCAATGAACCGGAATATCTCGTACCCGCTCAGGGACCGGTGGGATAATAACCCAAGGATAAGAAGTTCCGAGAGCTTGATTGGGGTTGAATGTTTCATCTGTTTAATGGCCTGAATTATTTTGTCGGGATCTGATGTCGGCCTGCTACGTTGGGTCATTATGTACTAGTTTAAATTATCCTAGTATTTTTACGTATCGGATGGATTGCAGCCCTATTGATTATTTTTTCCGAGCCCGGGGGCTGGCCGGGTCTCCGCGTAACGGTCCAGCCTTGTGCCGGTGATCGCTAGCCGTTTGACAATTGCCCGGAACAGGAACGGGCACCGGGACGGGCATGTACCGGAGCGTTTGGAAGGAGGTACGATCGCTATGATAAATTAGTCATCAGCGTTTTCCAGGAGAGCCTTCACTTCACGGTTAAGCACGGGCAGGTTGGTTTCAATAACACCCCAGACAACGTGGTCTGAAATTGTTGCGTACCCATGAATCAGCCGGTTGCGGAAGGAAATAATCCTCGATGAGTTGCTGATCAACTCTGCAACAGAGGGGGTCGTGCTGGATAGCCTGATTGAGTGCTTCCCCAATAATTTCAAACTGGCGTTCAACACCCGATCGAAGTAAAGGATCATTCTGGTAATCGGCAAGAGTCTTGCCAGCAGTAAATTGCGCAATCAGATCGGAAGATTCCGCGATATCAAAAAAATATTTCTTTGTCTCATGCGGCAGCATAAATTTCGACCTGCGTATCTTCAAGGGATTTGCGGAAATACGGATTGCGGACTCCACCTGGCTCGACAAGATCAACCGGGCGGTTGAGCAGTTGTTCGAGATCTTCTGCGAGCCCGAAGTACTGGTCTGCATGCTCCGCAGGTTGCATCTTCTCAAATTCAACAAGCAGATCAAGATCGCTTCTGTCAGGATCAAACCGGTCATCAGTTGCAGAGCCGAATACTGCGAGACGCCGGACCCTGCGGTGAGTGCATATCCTGATAATCTCGCTTAGGTTCTGTTCGATGATGCGGTGCATGGGTGGATCCGGTCTCCAAGGAGTTTGTTTCTTAGTAATGTGGTGATCGTTCTCACTGATAGTGCTTGCGTTGACAATGCCTTGGATCAATCGATCCGATTTTCTGGTTTTGATTGTGTATATTTTATAGTTCCAGCTTGCGTTGACAATGCCTTGGATCAATCGATCCGATATCGGAGTCTCCTTGCGGGGGTAAAAAGTTCGGCAGGTGCCGGCGTTTTTGGGGCCCGGAGAAAATCACGTGCCGGACCTTTTGCTAGAGTGAGAGTTTATTGAATGGGCTCAACTCATCCGGAACCGGAAGGAAGGTCCCACGCAGTCCCCTCTGAAACCCGGGGGCTGGCCGGGTCTCCGCGTAACGGCCCAGCCTTGGGCTGGCGATCTTGCCGGGCATTGGTGAAGATGATCGTCTGGCCTCGGGCCCGTTGATGACGTCCGGCTGTACTCCCCATTTGTCATCTGCCTAATGCAGTTGGAGAGAATACCCGCCTACCACTTCTCTTCATCTTCACGAAACACTTTTAAATTCCCCGCCCCGGTCCGGTCCCTGTCCAGCAGCGACGGGTCGATATGCCACTCGCTCCTGCGCAACAGCCCGTGCAGCGTGCTCATCTCCCGGGTGGTAAGATTGCACCGGCCGAGAATGCGGCGGAGGAGGATTAAGGTATTCTCCCGCTTGAACTGCGGGTGGTGAATCTCGTCCAGGTACCGGTTGACATGCCGGTACAGGTACTCCATATCCTGCGGCGGGGCAAGCCGGATCTCCGGCAGCGGCAGGTTCGCAAGCTCGTAACAGACCACGCCCACCGCGTGCGAGAGGTTGAGGATCGGGTACATCTCGTGAGTCGGGATCGTGCAGATCATATCGCTGCGCTTCACCTCCTCGTTGTTGAGCCCCCAGTTCTCCCGGCCAAAGAGGATGGAGATGCGACCATCCACATTCTTGATCCGCTCGCGGAGTTCTTTTGGAGAATAGAACGGCATCCGCATAGCGTGACAGACCGACTTGCTCACCTCGCCGGTCGTTGCAATAACGATGTTACTCCGGGCAAACACGTCCTCGATGGTGCAGATGTCCGCAGCCTTCAGCACGTCCTGCGCATGCGATGCACGGCCTTTCGCCTCCTCGCCCAGCTTGCACGGGTTGACGAGCACCAGCCGCGTGAACCCGAAGTTCTTCATCACCCGTGCAGCAAACCCCACGTTACCATCGTAGAGGGGTTCGACAAGGACAATGTCAATCTCGGGCATAAAAAAAGTTACTGGACCGCGTCCACGGTTGCCTTCAGGACGGCAGCACCCTGGTCATACACGGCGTTGCCGACAACGATGGTATCGGCAAATTTTCCCATCGTGGCAGCTCTCTCCGCGGAGTTGATCCCGCCGCCATAGTAAAGGATGGAATTGTCGATGGCATTCGATGCCGCCTTCACGATCTCCGGGTTCCCGAACGTACCGCTGTACTCGATATAGACAATCGGGAAATGGAAGTAGCGGTCGGCGACGGTCACATACGCTGCAACCGCATCTGCATCCAGGTCGCAGACGGCTTTTGTTACCTTCCCCACCGATGACACCGGATTGAGCACGATATAGGCCTCGGGGACGATATACTCCCACGGGATCTTACCCTTCTGCATCTGCACCCAGGCCCGGTGTTTGCCCACGATCCAGGTCACATCGGTCGTGTTCATCACGCTCGGGACAAAGACATGATCGATTCCTTTCATCAGCACGGCTTCGGGCCCTGCCGGTTCCATCACGATCGGGAGGTCGTAGGCCTTCACTTCCTTTAAAAGAGCGGAGAGGTTCTCTTCCGTCACGTTCAGGGTACCCGAGAGCATCAGGGCATCGGTACCGCTTGCAGCAATTGCCCCGATGTCCCCGGCCCCGAGCTGCTTGTCAGGATCGAGTTTGGTCACGTGCACCCAGTCTTTCCATTTCATCGTAATCGCTAGTACGTTTGGCGCTCCCTCCTCATTAACCGGGCACATAAACCGGTTACGGGCAGGCTTAACCAGCGAGAAAATGATATCCCGCAGAATTGTGGACAGGAAAAACCGCCTCTGCCGGGCAGGTCCGGTCCCATCGCATCCAAAAAAACCTGGTATGGCCGCAGGAAAGGTATCCTCATCAGGGTATAAAAAAAACCGGATACGCCTGTCGAACAGTTTATTATCCTTTAACCGTAATCGGGATGATACCCGGCGATCCCCATGAAACTCCAGGAAAAGACAAGCCTGATACTGATTTTTCTCCTGATTTTTTCAATCTCGATAATCAGTATCTTAGTCACCGCATTGTCGCTCTCAAGTTACAGCGCACTTGAGATTGATTATACGGACAGGCAGGTCAGCATGGCGGTCAATACACTCACCGAAGAGTCCCAAACCATCTCTGCGCTTGCTGGTGACTGGGGGTCATGGGATGACACATGGAATTTTGTCAATGGGGATAAACCGGATTACCTCCGGACAAATCTCCTTCCCGAGACTTTTGGTAATATCCGGATGAATCTCATTATTATCGCCGACACGAACGGCGATATTGTCTATGCCCGGGCGTATGATACCACGAACAGGACCATGGTGATGGCCCCTGATTCAATCGTTGACCAGATCCGCCCGGGCACTCCCCTCATGTATATGTCAAATCCCCATGGCGGGACGGAGGGCATGCTCGTACTTCCCGAAGGTGTGATGATTGTCGCATCCCGCCCGATCACGCGATCTGATTACTCCGGTACTCCCCGCGGGGTCATCATCATGGGACGGTACCTGGATTCTGTTGAAACAGCCCGGCTGGCACAACTCACCAGCCCGTCCCTTCTCTTCACCCGGGTGGATGATCCCGCGCTTCCTTCCGATCTCATCGCCACGCTTGCGGGAAAACCTGGTTTATCCAGCCGGGGGATCAAGGTCCTTGGCAAGGACAAAATCGGCGGGTATGCATTGATCAGGGATATTTATGGGAATGATGCACTTGTTCTCCAGATCGTCCAGTACCGTGACATCTTCCAGCAGGGAGTGACAACAACCCTCAATTATATCCTGGTCGTTCTTGCAGCAGGCCTGTTTTTGGGAGTCGCGGTCCTGTTCATCCTTGACCGGCTGGTGCTCTCCCGCATCATGGAACTGATTGCACAGGTATCAGGGATCGGGAACAGAACCGACATCTCCGAGCGGATTTCCCTTTCAGGCAATGATGAATTTGCAGACCTGGCGGGCGTAATCAACCAGATGCTTGGGACAATGGAGAAGACACGGAAGGGACTCCTGGCAAGCGAGGGGCGTTTTCGCGAGCTCGCAGAACTGCTACCCCAGATTATTTTCGAGATCGATTTGTCCGGCCGCATCCTTTACCTGAACCGGGCAGGTACCGAGATCTTCAGTGTCAACAACCAGAAAAAACAGGATGAACTCACCCTCCGGAGCTTCCTGATCCCCGGGGATTTTGAACGGCTGGACAGGATGCTGACAAGGACTCCGGATGGGATTAAAACCCCCGGAGATATTTACAGCTTCCGGCTGCCCGGAGAAATCCTGATGCGGGCCCTTATCTGTATTGCACCTATCCACCGTGACGGGGCGGTTACCGGGTTCCGGGGAATTATCACCGACATATCCGAAAGGGTGGATCTTGAGGAAGCGCTGATAGAGAGCCAGGAATATCTCCAGTCGCTTCTCTGGTCGGTGCGGGTAGGGATTGTTGTTATCGATGAAGAGACGCACCACATTGTAGATGCGAACCCGGCAGCCCTTGAGATGATCGGGGCGACCAAGGACCAGATCATCGGCCGGACCTGTAACAATTTTATCTGCTCTTCAGAAAGCGGAAAATGCCCGATAACGGACCTGCACCATCAGGTGAATGATGCCGAGAGCACCATCCTGACGTTCGATGGCAGGGAGATCCCCGTCATCAAGTATGTCATACCGGTGATGTTGCAGGGTCGTTCGTGCATCCTTGAGACATTCATCGACAACACGGCCAGGAAACAGATCGAACATGAGCTTCGGGAGAGCCGGGAACGCCTGTCCGGCATCCTCCATGCATCCCCGGTAGGGGTGTTCGAGACGGGAAATGACGGGATGCTGACCTACGTCAACGAGCGGTGGGAAGAGTTGACCGGGCTTACCCTCGATGCAATGAAAGGAATCCGCTGGACGGAAATTCTCCATCCTCTTGACAAGGTCCGTGTTGCACAGGAGATCAAGCAGAAGATACAGATCAACCAGATGCCAAGAGCTGAGACCCGTTTTATCCGGAGTGACGGAGCAATCATCTGGTTCTACTGCCAGGCCGTTCCCCTGTATAATCCCGGAGGGGAAATCCGGGGATATGCAGGGACGATAACCGACATCACCGAACGTAAGCGGGATGAGGATGCTGTGCAGTTGGCAAACAAGAAACTCAATCTCATGAACAACATAACCCGCCATGATATCCTCAATACCATCACCGGTCTTTTTGGTCTCGTGGACATGGCAGTGGCTACCGGTAATGAGGATGAACGTATCCAGCTTCTTACCCAGATCAAGGAACTCGGGCGGGTTATCCAGCGGCAGATTACCTTTACAAAAGAATACCAGGATGTCGGTATACGGGCTCCCTGCTGGCAGAATATCCGGGATATTGTCAACCGTGCTTTCGGGAATTTTTGCCGGCCAGACGTGTCATTCATTGTTGATATCGAGAATACTGAAGTATTTGCCGATCCGCTGCTCGAGAAGGTTTTTTACAACCTCGTGGATAATGCAATCCGGTACGGGGAACACGTATCCGTTATCCGGTTTTATTACGAGGTCTCCGACAGGGGCATCTCCCTCATCTGCGAGGATAATGGCGAGGGGATACCCTATAAATCCAAGGATGAGATCTTTGAGCGGGGTGTTGGCAGGAATACAGGCATGGGGCTGTTCCTCACCCGGGAGATCCTCATGATCACCGATATTCGTATCAGGGAGATCGGCATTCCCGGCCACGGTGCCCGGTTCGAGATCCTGATCCCCAACGGCACCTGGCGTTTTGTTAAGGAGCAGTAAACACATAAGCATTAAAAGCAGGTAATCTCTTGATCATATACAGGAAGCAGGGGAAACCATGTCGGGTGAAAAGATACTTCTCGTTGAAGATGATGATGTTATAGCCAAAGTGGCGGACTGGCGCCTTAACAATCTCGGTTACACCGTCTGCGGGCGGGCATCCACCGGAGCAGAAGCAATGGAAATGCTGGTGAAAAGCAAGCCGGACCTGATCCTCATGGATATCAACATCCAGGGAGATCTCGATGGTATCGAGACGGCGAAGTTGATCAAGAAAGGATTCAATATTCCGATCGTTTATGTCACATCCCATTCCGATGGCCCAACGCTGGAACGGGCAAAAGCGACACGCCCTGACGGGTTCATTGTCAAGCCGTTCGAGGACAACGATCTCCGCGTTGCAATAGAACTTGCCTTAAAAAAATAATATTTTAGATCTGGATAACCGGGTTATCCTTTTTTTTCTGCAGGATCTTCTGGAACCCGGTAATCTTCAGCTCGGGAATACCGCTCTTCCCGGCAAGGGTTTTTGCATCAGCACTGCGGAGCGATTCGGTATCGGTGATGCCGGCCCGGGACAGTTTGTCGAGCATGGATTCAGTGAGCCCTTTAACCGCCAGGAGCTGCTTCTTGCCCCGTTCAACTGCGAGCTTGGGAGTTTTCTTCGGCACGGGTTTGTTCAAGGCGGTACAGACAAGTCCCACGTGCCGCTGGACCGTCGAGAGGGACATACCGGTGAGTTCGCTTAAGGCACCCGGGGTGGAGGCACAGAATTCATCCGGGGTGATGACGCCGGCGTTGATATACTTCTTCCGGCTGACGGCCGGAATCCCAATCTCTTTTAGGATCTGGCTGTTGTACACGATCTTCGCATCATTGAGAAGCTGCTCTGCCTCCTGATCACTAATACCGGCTTTTTTGAGCGTTGCAGCATCTGCCCGGGCAAGATCGGCAAGTTCCATGATGCCGGATTCCTTGAGGGATGCCTGGATCTTGGAAGAACTGCGCCCTTTCCTCGGGATGATCCGGTCACGCATAAACTTCCGGCATTCGGTGCGCTTGCGGAGTTTCTCAAGCACGATTCCCGCACCGCTGACAATCTTCGCTGCTGCATCGTTTGGGATCTCCAGCTTTTTGGCGAGCTGTTCCGGCACGCTTCGTGCCAGTTCGGCTACCGAGTAGATGTGCCGCTTCTGGATCGACTCGATCATTTCGGCAGCCATGCCCGGGATCTCGGCAAGCGACTCCTTGTTGGAGTTGATGTGGTGGCACATGGGGCAGCCGATGTCCCACGGCCGGGCACCTTTCCTGATAAGCCGCACGAAATTGAGGTGGTGGATCCCGCATACCTCATCGGTACGCACGGCAAATCCCCACTGGGCCATAGGAAGGCCGATGTTGAACGAGCAGTCCGGGTATCGTGAACACCCGATGAACTGGGAGTTGCCCCGCATATGCTTGATGGCAAGCGTCCCGCCGCAGACCGGGCACTTCCCGAGGTTCATCTCCTCCGCGGTCCGGTCCCGGATATCGTCCCCGATGACCTGCTCATTTGCCTCGAGCTGGTCGAAAGCACGGTGGAGAATTTCCCGGGACTCCTTGATCACGTCCTCCCGCGTCCGCTGGCTCTGCTTGATGAGCTGCATGTGCGCTTCGATGGCTGCCGTCATGTCCGGTTTGGTGATGGTATCGGCATAGGTTTCGAGCGATTCGGTGACAACACGGCCGACAAGCGTGGGACGCAGGGGGGTGCCTTCCACGTATTTACGGGACACGAGTTTTGCAATCACTTCGTGCCGCGTGCTCTTGGTACCAAGGCCGAGCTCTTCCATTCGCTGGATCAGCTTGGACTGGGTGTACCGGGCAGGGGGCTGGGTTTCCTTCTCATCGAGGCTGACCTTCCTTATCGGCAGTTTCTCTCCCGCTTCAAATGCAGGAAGGATAACTTCGCGGGCTTCGGAGAACGGGTACACCGCGTGCCATCCCGGTTCCATGAGCTGGCCGCCGGTTGTGGTGTATTCCTCACCGCAGGCATCGAAAAGGATCTTCAGGGTCTTCCACTGCGCATCGGGCGAGAGGGTTGCAAGGAACCTGCGGAGTACCAGTTCATAGATCCTGAATGCGTCCTCGCCAAGAAGCTCTTTTGTGGCCCCGCCGGTCGGGTGGATCGGCGGATGGTCGGTTGAGGACTTCTTGCCGCGGGTCGGGACTGCCCGGCGGTTGGCGAGGACCCAGTCCACGTCCTTCCTGAACGGGGAGTTCCGGATAGTGCCCAGGATTCCCGTGATGTCCAGTGACGGGGGGTAGACGGTGTTGTCAGTCCTCGGGTAGGAGATGAAACCGTTCATGTACAGGTCTTCGGCGATCCGCATCGCGTTCGCGGCCGAGAACCCGAGCCGGGCTGCGGCAACGATGTAGGTCGTGGTATCGAACGGCGACGGGGCATGGTCCTGCTTGGTGCCGAATTTGACATCGGTGACCGTCAGCGGTTCACGCGACCGGTCCCGGGCCTGTTCGGCTGCTGCCTTCTCGTGGAACCGGCCATTGGTATGCCGGGCCTCGATGAGTTCGCCCCGCTTCTCGGTGGTGATGGCGAGCTGCCAGTATTTTTCCGGAACGAACGCCTCGATCTCCTTTTCCCGGTCAACAATCATCGAGAGGGTCGGGCTCTGGACACGGCCGACCGAGAGGATATTCTGGCCGCCACGGCGGGCTGCCAGCGAGATGAACCGGGTGAGCGAGGCTCCCCACATCAGGTCGATGGACTGCCGTGCTTCCCCGGCAGCTGCAAGGGCAAAGTCGAGCTCGGTTGTATTGGTAAATGCATGGTGCAGTTCCTGCGAGGTTATGGCAGAGAACCGGGCCCGGTCGATCGTTACCGTTTTGTTTGCAGCCCGGATCAACTCATAGGCCTCTTTCCCGATCAGTTCCCCTTCGGTATCAAAGTCCGTTGCAATGGTGACACGGTTGGCCGTCTTCGAGAGTCTCTGGAGGTGGGAGACAATCCGCTTTTCTGTCGGGATCTTGATGGTTTTTGCATCGATGAGGCTGCGGGGGGTGTATTGTTCGCTCCGCCAGTTCGAGTAGCCGGGTTCGAAATCGATCTCGACCACGTGGCCCCGGAGCCCAACCGTAGCGGTGTCCCCAAACGAGTACGTGGACACACCGGCATCCTTGTTCTCGACAACCTTTTTTCCATTGCTGAGGATCTCGGCAATACGCCGGGCAGAGATGTTCTTTTCAGCAACAATCAGGTGCACGGGTGTTACGCCTCCTTATTTTTTAGCGCTTCGGTGAGCATCCGGTTCAGCTCGGCCGGGTCGGCCTTGCCCCGGGTCTTCTTCATGACCTGGCCGACCAGGAAGTTGAGTGCCCCGGCTTTTCCGCTCCGGTAATCGTCAAGTGCCTTGGGGTTCTCGTTGATCGCCTCTTCAATTGCCATGGTGATCGCGCCGGAATCGCCCGCGGTCTTTGCAAGGTTCAGGCGTTTGACGATAGCATCAGCTGTTTCGGCAGACTCGTTCTTGAAACGCTGGTCGAGCAGCACCCGCAGGACTTCAATACCGCTCTTGTCGGTGATGGTGCCTGCTTTGAGAAGCAGGACAAGCCCGGTGATTGCCGCAGGTTCCACCTTGTCGAGGCTCATATCACGATAGTTCAGTTCCCCGATCAGAGTGTCGGCGATCCAGGTGGATGCAAGGGGCGATAAGCCCGACTTGTCCGATGCAACAACTTTCTCGAAGAAGTTGGCGAGTTTCAATTCGCCGGTCAGGGTCCGGGCATGGTTGAGCGAGCAGCCGTACTGCACGATGAAACGCTCGCGGCGGGCATCGGGCAGCTCGGGCAGGACGATCCCGTCCAGCCACGACTTCACGCGGAGCGGCCGGAGGTCCGGCTCAGGGAAGTAGCGGTAGTCGTTCTCCTGCTCCTTACTCCGGCCGGCCTGGGTAACACCCCGTGCCTCGAGGTAGTGGCGGGTCTCGCGCTCGATCTTCTGGCCGCGCCGGATCAGGTTCTTCTGCCGGGTGACTTCGAACGTCAGCGCCTTCTCCACACCTTTGTAAGACGTGATGTTCTTGACCTCCACGCGCTCGTTGCCCTTGATCGAGATGTTGGCATCGACACGGATGGAGCCTTCCTTCTCGGAGTCGAAGACGTTCAGGTATTCAAGGGTAGCACGGAGTTTATTTAAGAATTTCCGGGCTTCCTTGGGCGAGCGCATGTCCGGCTCGGATACGATCTCAATGAGCGGGATTCCCGCACGGTTGTAATCAACCAGCGAGTATTTGCCCCGCTCAACATTGCCCATGTGGACGAGCCGGCCCGGGTCTTCCTCGACATGGATCCGGGTGAGACGGATCTTCCGCTCCCCGCCCTCATCGCTCTCGATCTCAACGTACCCGCCTTCTGCAAGCGGCTTGTCGTACTGGGTGATCTGGTAGGCCTTGTCAAGGTCGGGATAGAAGTAGTTCTTTCGCGAGAACTCGGATTCTTCCAGGATCTCGCAGTTCAGGGCCTTTGCCACCTTCATTGCGTACTCGATTGCCCGCTTGTTGAGGGCCGGCATGGCGCCGGGCAGGCCAAGGCAGATGGGGCAGACGTGGGTGTTGGGTCCGTCGCTCCGGTAATCAGTGGAGCAGCCGCAGAAGAGTTTGCTCTTCGTATCCAGCTGGCAGTGAACTTCAAGGCCGACAATGACCTGATCTTCTGCATCCACCATATCAGTTCACCTCCTGTTCATAGGCATACGCAACATCAACCACACGTTCGTCCTCAAACATCCTGCCCATGATCTGGAGGCCAACCGGCATGCCATCGGATTTCCCGCACGGCACAGAGATTGCAGGGATGCCGGCAAGGTTCGCCGGGACCGTCAGGATGTCGGCTAAGTACATCGAGAGCGGGTCGCTCTTTTCCTTGAGCCTGAACGCGATCGTAGGCATAGTCGGCCCTGCAATCACGTCAACATCCTTAAAGATCCGGTTGAAATCAGCCTTTATATTCTCCCGCGCTGCCTGTGCTTTTGCATAGTACTTTCCATAGTATCCGCTGGAGAGCGCGAAGGTGCCAAGCATGATCCGGCGCCGGACTTCGGTACCGAACGCTGTGCTGCGCACTTCCTGGTAGGCATCGTGCCATGACTTCTTCGTATCGGGAGCCGGACCGTACCGCACGCCATCGAACCGGGCAAGATTGGATGAGGCCTCGCAGGTACAGGTAACATAGTACGCGGCAAGCGCATACTCCATGGAGGGGATACTGCACGGGACGGTTGTCGCCCCGAGTTCTTCGAGACGTCCAATGGCTTTCTTTACAACATCAGCGACATTCGTGTCGACTCCTTTGCCGAAATATTCCTGCGGGATGCCGATCTTCAGGCCCCGGATATCCGCGTTTGGGATATGATTATAGGGCTTGTCGAGCGAGGTGGTGTCATGGCGGTCATGACCTGCAATCACGCCCATAAGGGTGGAGACGTCGGTCACGGTCTTTCCCAGGGGGCCGATCTGTTCGAGCGAGTTGGAGTACGCGATGAGCCCGTACCGTGAAACACGCCCGTAACTGGGTTTTAAGCCGGCGATCCCGCAGAACGATGCAGGGCAGCGTATGGAGCCGCCGGTGTCGGAGCCGAGTGCCATCTGAACCATACCTGCGGCAACTGCGGCAGCACTCCCGCCGCTCGATCCCCCGGGAACACGCCCGGTGTCGCAGGGGTTGAGGGTGGGACCGAATGCGGAGTTCTCGGTGGTGGTCCCCATACCAAACTCGTCCATATTGGTCTTACCGACAATCGCAGCTCCTTCTGCTTTCAGGAGCCCGATCACGTGCGCATCATAGGGCGGAATATAGCCTTTGAGAATTTTTGACGCACACGTGGTCTCGATATCCATTGTCGAGATATTATCCTTGACGGCAACTGCCACCCCGGCAAGTTTCCCGCTGCCGTGGGGCGCTTTCCTGCAGGTTGCAAGGAACGCGTTGTATTTATCATCCGGGTTAAAAGTGATCTCGCCTGCCACTACATCACCCGCGGCGCCTTGATGAATCCGTCTTCCTTTGCCGGGGCATTACGGAGCACGTCTTCCTGCGGTAGCGAAGGTTCGATCTCATCTTCGCGCAGGATATTATAGAGATTGCGCGCAGCCTGCCCGTCTCCCTCGACGCGGTCGAGGATATCGAAATATTCAAGGATTGCGTTGAACTGGTGCGTAAAGGTGCCCAGTTCCGCCTCGTCGATACCAACATCGGCGAGTTCTGCGATATGTTGTACGTGTTTCTCAGAGACCATGCTCCACCCTTATAATCTGGTCTATGTAATCTTGCACGGACGTTTTATAACCGTTTTTACGGGCCAGCGTCCGCATGACCCCCCAGATCCCGCTCCCGTATTGCATGGCTTTCTTCTCGTACCATGCGAGATCCGGGGGAATGTGGCGCTCTGCGACCTTCCTTAACGGTACCTTACGACGGGTGCCCTGCACTTTTTCTGTTGCCGGGATCACGCGTGCAGCGCGCACAACCCGCATATCAAGGTACGGCATGGAGAGGCAGGTGTTGTGGAGAGCGGCGATACCCTGATCGCGGCGGGCCTGGGCTTCGAGGCCAAGGAAGTCCCGTGCCAGTTCTTCTTCAAGGTTCTCCGATTCCATATAGCGTGCATATCCCCCGAAGAGTTCATCAGCGCCCTGCCCGGTGATGATACGCCGGTACCCGTGTTCCCCTGCAAAACGCGCGATAAAGTACTGGGTCATGGCGATGGCGGTGTTGACCGGATCCTTCTTGGGAATTGTCCTGACAACAACAGGAAGTGCCGCAGCGATCTCGTCTTCGGTGATTGTGACATACGTGCAGGAGAGGCCGAGGGTTTCTGCTGCATGGCGGGCCTGCCGGAGGTCGTGGGAATCCTCAAGGCCGACTGCCATACATTCCCGGCCTGCCAGTTTTGCCACAAGAGACGAATCCACGCCACCGGAGAGGGCACAGATCCCCTCGTCGCTGCGGAGTCGCACCGCAGTAATGATTGCATCTTCAAGCGGTAGTTCCGGGACATCGGGGATGATTGCATCCCTCACCTTGCCGTTGCAGGTGAGTGTTCCCGTCGGCCCTTCACCCTCCATGACCCCGAGATGGTCCCGTGCGGTACACCCGTCCCATGCAAGGAAAAATTCCCCTCCGAACCTGAGGATCATATCAGGGTGGTCGGAACAGATGGTCGCTATCTCGTTCTCACTCAGCCGCCTGCCGTCAAGTTCCACCCATCCGTTGAGTACTGGTGTTTCCATCCGCATATCACCCAAAACAGGTTCGTTCACACTCAGTGCCCCCGCATGCTAAAAAAAATGTATCTTACGAAACAATGCGGGCAATTACCCGTATCCCGGACGGGAGGCATGAGATCAAATCAAAAATCATAAGTAGGTGCCACCCGTCCTTACAAAGAGGAGTCATTCACGTGAACGATAGTATTCAGGCAATGCTTGTAGCACTGTTTGCTGTGCTTATCGGCTTGGTTTTCAACCAGTTCGGATCAAATTCCATCTTCTTCAGCATCGTCGGCAAAATTTTCATCATGGGTGCATTCATCATCAGCGTTACTGCGTTTCTTGTATTCATGAAAGATTGGATTGTCACGTACAGAACATACTGATACAATACATGATGGCACGCGCAAAAAATAAAGTGGCACACGCATCATCAGGCAATTCTTTTTTTGTTTAGCGCAGTCAATAGTACAGAACGCGGGGGGGCTGTCAAGCCGGCCGGGAGCGCCCGGGCATTCAACCTCATCGTGAGAATTATCTGAAGAATTGCTGGCGGGAGGATAGGAAAGCTGGCCAACTCCGCCGGACTTAAGATCCGGTCCTTAGTGGTTCATGGGTTCGAATCCCATTCCTCCCATGCAAATTTCCTGTTTTTATTATCGTGACTGATAAGAGGGCGTCACCCTGCATCTCCTGAACACCGGAACAGGGGACATGCACCGGTAAGAAAAAAAAGGAATATCGGGTCAGATCAGCGGGTCTTGTACGCAACCAGGTCATCATAAAGCTTGTAGTTCTTCCCATCCGAAAGCGTCACAAATACCATGACACGATCGGTATTTTTGGTCCCCTCAATCGTTGCAGAATCATCGAGCTTGATCCCTACGGAAGAGGTCTTCACCAGCCCGTCGGCACGGTTCACGGTCACATCGATCTTCCTGACGTGGACGAGACCGGGGCCACCCTGGAAGGTAACAAGGATCATACCAAGGTAATCTTTATCGACATTGATCGTAACGCTCCGTGCAGCATCAAGGGGATCATTCTCCGTGGGAACCATATCCAGCGCTGTACCCGTTTGAGTTGTCTCAACAGATTCCTGCGGAGCCGTGGTCGCCAGCAGTGCGGGTGAATCGGTGCACCCGGCAAAGGCGATGACAATACAGAGAATTAACGCAAATGACAGAGTAATCCGTGAGTTCATACGGTAATTTTATTATTGCTTTATATCTGCATGATCATTTGTTACGCAGCATGGGTACCCCATACCGGACAGCCGGGAGCGGTGCCACAGGAAGGGCAGTCAGGATCAGGCACCCGCAGGATCCGGAGGGTAGATCTCCGCCACCCGCCCTACCTTTCCATCCACGAGCCGGACCTTGATGCCATGAGGATGGAAGGATGAATTCGTGAGAATTTCCTGCACAATACCCCGTGTCCTCTTCCCGCTCCGCTGGTCCTGTTTCTGAATGATGTCGACAATTTGTCCTGCGCGGATTGAGCGCCGGTCCTTTGGGTTCCTGCTGGCATCCATGGTAACTAAAACTCCAAAAAAAGGGATCAGGGAATATGGAACGGATAATCGTACGATCCTTGAGAATCCTGCTGCGTTCCATTGACATTTGCCCAGCCATGATTCGCGCCATGCATCAGCAGGCTGATTTCACTGGAGTATTCGTTGGATTTCTCCCCCATCACCGACCAGTGGTTCCTGCCGGTAATGGATGATTTAATGCTGACTGCAGCATTCGGGTCGGCTTCATATTTTGCATACAGTGAGGTCAGGAATGTCGAGCACACGGGACTCCCGCCTTTTGCGGTAACGCGGCTGTCACAGGGAACGGCCTCGATATTCTGAACAGGACGATACACCGACCCGTTCTTTAGAGGATTTATCGTATCAATAACCGTTTCATACGGGACTTCCGTGGTAAGGAGCACGGTGTAGGGATTGTCCGGGCTGGTTCCTTCAGGGGGGACAAGCGATGGGATATAGACCTTGACCAGAGTGGTTTTGCCTGTATCGAACAAGGTTGTCTGCCAGGATTCCGGCACGCCATTTATCTGTCGGGCACTGAATTTGGGGACGACCGGGGAATATCCGCTGGGATCCACAGGTACCGGGATGAAAAGAGTGACATTGGTCAGCGTGGAATCGGTCGTAATACTGCATGAGTAGGAATAGGAGCTTTCCAGCGATGACTGGTACGCGTTCATGACATACATGGTATAGCCGGAAAACGCTGACGTTGCCGCAAGGATGACGATGAACAACCCGAGTGTGATTTTTATGATCCGGTCCATGATTGAACCCCCCTCTGGCCGGAGCAACCCGATTCTGTTGAGCGCCAGCCTTTTTGGTAATCAGGTATTCACCGGAAGGTATTGAATACCTGTCGGTAGAGGGAGTGGGCAGGAGCACTATGGCTTTATGGTCGGCAAAGAAAAACGTGATAGTAATGACCCCGCGTCCGACCCTGCTCCTGAAAAACGTATCCCTGCCCCAAGGCCGCGTTGCGGATATTTTTCTTGAAAACGGCAGGGTTGCCCATACCGGTGCAGGACGAACGGCCGACCGGACGATAGACTGTACCGGTTTTTTCGTGCTGCCGGCTGCGGTTGACATCCACGTCCATATGCGTAGCGGCCCCCAGTCGGCCAAGGAGGACTGGGGCTCGGGGAGCCGAAGTGCCCTTGCCGGCGGGGTGACGGTTGTTGTTGACCAGCCGAACACGGTCCCGCCGCTGACCACACCGGAAGCATTCACGACCCGGGTGAATGATGCAAAGGAACATTCGCTGTGCAGCTTTGCCATCAATAGTGGTGTGACCCGCGACACCCCGCTTGCCGCCATGTGGGAAGCTGGTGCGGCCCTGTTTGGCGAGACGTTCTTTGCCCCGTCCAGTTATGGCGATGCCGTGGATGAGATCGTGCTCACCCATGCACTCGGTGAAATCCGGCAGATGGGAGCTGTTGCCACCATCCATGCCGAGGAAGTGACTACAGGTGACGATCCCTCCCTCACAGCCCATGCCCGGCTCCGGTCAGCCCCGGGGGAGGTCCGGGCGGTCCGGGCGGTCCAGCGGTGCAATACCGCGGGCTGCCGGCTCCACTTCTGTCATATGAGCACCCGCGATTCAGTTGCGGCAGCGTCCGGCACGGTCGAGGTCACCCCCCATCACCTCTTCCTTTCCCATGAGATGTTCGATGCCGGCAATACCTTTGCAAAGATGAATCCTCCTCTCCGGAGCGAAAGGGCACG
>JALOBP010000056.1 GCA_023228295.1 Methanoregula sp. | reverse complement strand
GAACTCCTGCAGAACCGGGCCGGGATACATGATGAGGTAATAGCCGGCAATTACCAGAAGCAGAATAATGACGATCAAATAAACAATATATGCAATCGGGAGACCGGTGATAGTTGCATAGAGGTAATAAACCGCTACGAGTGCAAGGGAGATTTTGAAAAGGAGATCGTAAATATACGTACTCATAATCGCAGCAAGCCCCCGCGGGAGAGGTACGCCTTTTTTAGTCAGGGCAAATCCAACATACAGGTATCCGCTTCTGCCCGGGGTAACATCCGACAGGAGCATCCCGGACATGTGGGACAAAAAAGCAATTTTGAACCGGATTTTATTTCCGAGATACGTGAGAACTTTCTTGAGTCGTATTGACATCAGGATATTATTGAAAAAATAACAGAGGCATGCTAATAATAAAAAAAACCAGTCCAGTTGCAGGAGAATATTGCTTGCCTGGATATAATCGATGGACCCGAGAAGGAGCAATACGATAACCGCAGCCAGGACTATCTGGATAATTTTTAAGGAATTTTGTTTCAGCTTCAGATCCATAAAACCCCGGACGGACTGTAATCTTAAGATTAGTGTTCTACGGGAAATCATAAAATTCCTTCCGCACTCGTACTCCCGCTTGAATCATCACGGTTTTTTTAGGTCGTTGCGCGGGACGTTATATCCCGGATAATCAGAAGGGCTTTTTATGGAATTACTGCCAATAGACCACATAAGCGTATATTTGTGGCATGGAGGACGGGCATGGGGAAAAAAATTAAGATCGAATCATCAGGATCTGGTAAAAAACGAGGTAAACAACCGTTTACCTTTCTTAATTATTCCTTTGATGATCTGGATATCTCTGTCGTGAAACAGCACATTCTGCTGCTCATTATCGTCAGTCTTGTCACAAAATTTTGTGTGCTTGTTTTCACACCCGGCGTGTTCCATTCCTTTATAGATATGTTTGATTTTGAATTCCATTTCCAGAATACACTCCGGGTCCTTGAGGGTCAGTTGCCCTATATCAATTACGATTATGACTATCCTGTCCTCATTTTTGTCCCAATCTCCATCGCGTTCGCTATGGCCCTTCTGACCCAGAATGTTATGGTCTACGTTTACTCATTCCAGCTGCTGATGATTATATGTGATACGATCACCATTCTCTGCATTTATTTTATCGCAATGAGAGTATGGAATGAAAAAACAGCCTTGTATGCCGGATTGATCTATGCGACCGCATTCTCTGCTGCGTATTTCGTTCTGACACGTTTCGATCCGTTCCCGACCTGTCTCCTCATGGCGGCCGTCCTTTTTACCGTGTATGGCATGAATACAAGAGGATATATTTCCTCTTCGCTGGGATTTTTTGCGAAGATATTCCCGATCATTGCAATGCCATTTATTGTCTTATATAATGCAAAAACCAGTTCCCTGAAAAAAGAGATCCTGTCCGCAGTAAAAATTTTCATTGTATTTTGTGCCATTCTCATCCTTCCACTTGCAATTATCAACCCGAATGTGATCAGGTCCTACCTTTTTGCTACAGGGGGCAATGTCGGAATTTACGTCAACACTGCCACATACACGATATATGCAATCTTCAATGATGTGCTTCACGTGGGGATTTCCTCATCCCTCATTTCCCTTTTCATGTATGGATTAATGGCAGTGACACTCCTCATTTTACTGTATATTTCCTATACCAGTACCGAGAAGGATCCAAAAACACTTTTAAAAACTTTGTTATGTGCGATTTTTTCAATCGTGTTTTTCACGAAATTTCACAGTCCCCAGTATTTCGTCTGGTTTACCCCGCTCCTTGCCCTGCTCGTTGCCGACAACCCGGTGAAAATTATCATATTCTATCTCACCCAGATCTTTGGGTATATTGAGTTTCCACTGTTCTTTGGGAGTTTTTATGTCAACCAGAATTACATCCACCCCTCAGGTTCTGCGGGATGGTACCTGACACTGTTATTCTTCACTCTTCAGTACCTGACCCTCCTCGTACTCATGTTCCTCATTATTAGGCCACCGGAAGGTGTAATTGAGAGGATACGAAAAATAATTCAAAAACGGGATTTACCTGAAATATCTCACTGACACCCATGAATAAAATCAATCTTTTTACTTCGGATTGATTATACTGACAATCCGATCGCCGGCTTTCCCATCACCGAATGGATTTTCCCACATGCGGGAGCGGGCAAGCATTTTTTCTGTTGCATTGACAATGGCGCTGGGCTCAACACCAGCAATGATGTTGGCCCCCACATCGACAGTCTCCGGCCGCTCCGTGGAATCGCGGATTGTTACACACGGCACATTGAGGATACATGCCTCCTCCTGCACGCCACCGGAATCTGTGAGGGCAAGACGTGCCTGCGATTCAAGTTGCAGGAACTCCAGAAACCCGAGTGGTTTTATCATCTGGAACCCTTTGAGTTTCAAGCTGAACGACGCGATCATTTTCTCCGTCCTTGGATGAATCGGGAAAACAAGCGGCATGCCGGTTGTTTCATGGATTTGCGTCAGGCTTTCAAGAATTTCTTTCAGCCGCTTCTTGTTATCAACATTCTCCTGACGGTGGAGGGTTACAAGGAAATACCGGTCCTTTGAGAGCCCAAGGTCTTTGACCGTATCTGCTTTTTTCTTTGAAAGGGCCAGGTTTTCCTTTACCGCATCCACAACCGTATTACCCGTAACGAATATCTTCTCATCAGGTATCCCCTCGTGCTGCAGGTGCTCCTGCGCTGTTTTTGTCGGGGCAAAGAGGTACCGGGAGAGGTGGTCTGCCACAATCCGGTTCACCTCCTCAGGCATTGAGCGGTCAAAACTCCGGAGACCTGCTTCGACATGCCCGACATCGATAGGTTGTGATGATCCTTTGCGGATATAGGTCTTGGAAGCAGCAAGGGTTCCGGCAAGCACTGTGTTGGTATCTCCCTGAACAAGTACTACCTCCGGTTTCTCCTGTGCTAGGATCTTCTCTATCCCGGTCATAATCTGTCCTGTCTGCTCTGCATGGCTCTTTGAACCGACATCGAGATTGAACTCCGGTGCAGGGAGACCGAGTTCATCAAAGAAGACCCGGTCCATCTCGTATGAATAATGCTGGCCGGTGTGGAGGACGAAAAAATCCACGCCCTTTTTCTGGCACGAGCGAATAATCGGGGACATCTTGATAATTTCAGGACGGGTGCCAAGAACAATCGCTAACATGTTACATGGTATTTTTACCGGGGACAGATATAGGTGATGTATCAGATGCCAGGCCGGCTTTGATTAAAAACTATGGAGAAACGTTACTATTTCCATTCCTGATGAAGGTACTTGGTCCTGAAAATCCGGTACAGGAGAAGGATGTAATTTTTTATCTCCTTTTTCAGGTTGATTTTTGACTCCCCGTATTTCCTTTTCAGGAGCGGGACGGGGATTTCAACAACTTTTTTGCCCCCAATGAGAAGTTTTGAGATAATCTCAGCATTAATCTCGAAATTCCTGCTGGAAATGTTCATCTCCATCAGCACACTGCGCCGATACAGGCGAAAAATCGGACTAACACAGGTGATCCCGTTCCCCAAGAGCATGCGATAGAGGAAATTTACCGATTTGCTCATGAAAAGCCGGAACGGGGTTACCTCTTCCATAAGTCCCTTTTCCAAATACGGGGACCCTGAAATACAATCCGCGTTTGTCTCGCGGTATTTTTCAATAAGTTTTTCAACATCGACAGGCCGGAAGGTCAGGTCCGCATCCATGGTTATTACCAGCTCGCCAAGGCTTGCACCAAGACCTGTCTTTATTGCGGTCCCCATCCCACTGTTCTTCTGGTGGACAAGAACTTTAATATCTGATCTGGTGCGGGTAAGTGCGTTCACCTGTTCAACAGTATCGTCACTGCTGCCATCATCTACGAAAATAAATTCGAACCGTTCACCTGTCTTTTTGGAGATCTCATCGATTATCGGAAATAGATCGGCATTATAATGAACGACATTGTCCCGCTCGTTGTACAGGGGAAAGATAATGGAGATCATGAAAGTCCTGTACAGTTTTTGTCGTAGAGACCATAAAACATCATCCATTTCATGGGAATTGTATCGTTTCCCAAATACCCGATCCTAAATCGGATATAGCATCCCATACAATATATTCATCAACGGGGAAGAACCATCCATGGGAGAAGAGGTTTGGGACAGGGTCTGGACAAAAAACCTGATTACGAGTGATTACAGCCTGAAGTACCTCGCCTTCATGCAGGATATCGAAGCGTCCCTCCCGGAGGGATCTTTTGTTCTTGAAGCCGGCTGCGGAACCGGCCAGACGCTTGCCCTCCTTTCCTCACGGCATAATACGGTCGGCCTCGACATATCCCGGGCAGCACTGAACCTAGCCCGCAATAGTTGTAAAAATCCGGTTCTCGGGAGTATTTTTGAGATCCCGTTTGAGGACAATACCTTTGATCTGGTCTATAATTCCGGCGTCATCGAACATTTTGTGGATCCGACCAATGTGAACGCAATACGGGAGATGGCCCGGGTCACAAGACCTTCCGGAAAGGTCATTATTATCGTTCCCAACACCCTCTGCCTTTGGTACAAAGCAGGAAAAACCATTGCGGTCATGATGAAGAACTTCGAGTTCGGATACGAAGAGGACTATTCCCCAAAACGCTTAAAAACCGCTGCTGCACGAGCGGGTCTCGTCGTGGAAAAGGCCTTCGGGCTCCAGGCCCTTCCCCCTCTTGCAACGAATGACCGCGAGGTCGTTGGGGTTGACCTGCGCAGGAAGTTCGGGAGAATTGAGAGTGTATTCCCGTTCAGGCAATACTATGCATATACGGTCGGCATCATTGCCCGGAAACCGGAATAAACCTAGTTCATCTCTTCGGGAAGGGTAACCGGGTACCGGAAATAGACCACAGCCCCGATCAGTGCGATAAGCCAGTAGCTCATGAACAGGTAAAGCAGCGAGAATGCGACCGCCTGTTCCGGAGATATCCCCTTGAGGGCAAAGAGGAAGATCAGGGCAACATCACGTGTCCCGATCCCCGATACACTGATAGGAAGCAGGTCAAGCAGGCTCAGCACCGGTATAACCAGTACAAAGAAGAGGACCCCGGTATCGATCCCTATAGAGAGTGCGAGCAGGTACCCATAGACAAAAGGCGGTATCCACGATATGATCCCAACACTGACACTGGAGATGAAACGCAGCCGGTCATGATAAAACGTGAAGAGCCCCTCAAAAAAATCATCATAATACAGAGTCACTTTATCTTTCAGGTGCTTTGGGACGAATATATTGAAGAAGGGTCTGAGCAGGGATGACAGGAGAGGCCGGTGGAGTACAACGTAGGTGGCAGCGATAACCCCCGCGATAATCAAAAGAATCGTGCTGATGGAGAGGATCTCGATGTTGTAGAATACCGAGAAACCATAGATCCCAATGAATGCGATGGAGAAGAGCAGGATGATATCGATCAGCCGGTCGATAACAACGGTTGAGATGCTTTTTCCAAGGCTGCATTTCTCGTCATTGATATAGAGTACCTTGACAAAGTCCCCCATCTTTGCCGGTGTGATCGTGGAGAAAGAAAACCCGACAAAGAATGCCTTGACACTTTCCGCAAGAGTAAACTCCGGCTTTACTGAATTGACAATTATCTTCCACTTCAGTGATTTCAGGACGATAGCGACGCAGTTCACCAGCAGGGCAAGCAACAGGAAAACAACATTGGTATGAGAGAGGATATCAATAAGGGCGCCAAGGTTGATCCGGGAAAGGATGATGACAAAAAGAGCAATCCCGATGAGACTTAAAATTTTGATACCGCTCTTCATTTCCTCTCACATCTCTCGCCCGGGCAGTAATTAGTTTTTGTGTTCCCCGGCCGATAATAATTCGACCCTAAATCCTAATAGGCATCACCGATATAGTATTCAGGTATGTCCAACCTCACGGTCGCGGTCCTCGCCCCCCCGGACTATTCCAAGGATCTGGGGAAGAAGGGCACGGCATCCGATATCACATCCTATAACCTCAAAAAAGGCGATGCAACCGTCACCTTCATCGAACCGACCCGGTATCCCGAGAAGCTCTCCTCCCTCTTCTATGCAGTCTCTCTCTCGGACCGCATAGTCCTTGTCGTAAACGAGATCAATGCCGCGTTCGGCGAATGCGTGCTGATGCTCCAGTGTGCCGACAAATCCTCCGGGTATCTCATCCTCAAGAACTACATCTCTCCGGACCAGATCGCCCCGCTCATCAAGGGAACCGTCCTTGAACACTACGAAGTCCTTGAAGAGGACATGGTCGGGCTGCGCGAGAAGATGCTCGAGATCTCGGTGAGGCAGACCGCCCACATGAAAGCCCACGAGGCTGCAGCGAAAGGAGCGGTTCCTGTTGACGCCCACTTCAACGTGAAGGGCGTCGGTGTCGTCGTCCTCGGCTCCGTTGCACAGGGAATGATCAAAAAACACGACACCCTCAAAGTCCTCCCGACGACAAAAACCGCCCAGATCCGCTCCATCCAGAAACATGATGAGGATGCCGATACCGCAATTACCGGCGACCGTGTCGGTCTGGCCCTAAAAAATATCGAGTCTGAAGACCTTGACCGCGGCTTTGTCCTGACAAACGATCCTACCATCAGGTTTTCCACGACCGTCACCGGTAAGGCCCAGCTCGTGAAGTACTGGCCGGCCGCACTCAAAGAAGGCATGGTCCTCTACGCCGGCCACTGGATGCAGTTCCTCCCTACCCGACTTGAAAAGACCGTGGTTGACGGTGACTGGCGTATGCCCACACTGACCCTGACAATGGAAAAGGAACTGATCTATCCGCCCGGCGCCCGCATTGTCCTCCATTATCTCGAAGGCGGGAAACTGCGGGTTGTCGGCTCACTTATCCTGGAATAGTTCACCTCTTTTTTGACCGGCTGCCATTCAACAAATAACCAAGCAAAGCCTGCTCATTTTCAGGGATCGATTGAGAAACAATGCTCTGTAGAAACACACATGAACGGGCATTTCTACAGAGCAAGATTTCAAAATCGGAAGTCAATTAAAAAAATGGGTTCCGGTATTAAATTGACATTGTTTCCATGTTTTAGATCAAGGCTCTGGTAAACCGGCCCGGGCCCTGAAAACAACTATCCCCCACATGGCCGGATCACAAAATCTTCCTTATTACCCACCCACCCCCAACTCCCAATTACCTTATCTGATAAAACGATAATGAGTACTCTGAGAACATGATTGAATGGATTATTCTGGGCGTCGTTGCCCTTGTCATTGTAGTACTGGTTCTCTGGATCGTCAGTATCTACAACCGCTTCGTCAGCCTGAAGAACTCATCTGAGGCCACTCTCGGGCAGATCCGCGTTGCCATGAAGAAACGCCTTGACATGATCGACCAGCTCCTCGGTTCAGTCAAGAGTTATGCCAAATTCGAGAAGGAAACCCTTGAGAGAGTCACCGCCATGCGGGCAAGTGTTGCAACCGCCGGGCCCGGGGATTTAAACAAGGTCGAGGCAGAGTCCCGCTCCATCTTCGGCAGGCTCCTTGCGGTTGCGGAGAATTACCCCGATCTCAAGACCTCCGGTACGGTCACGACCATGATGGACTCGATTAAGGGCCTCGAAGACGAGATTGCCCGCCAGCGTTACACCTACAACAATATATCGCAGGAATTCAACACCATGGTGGATACCATCCCCTCGAATTTCGTCGCCAAACTGATGGGGCTTATCAAGCTTGAGTACCTCCAGTTCGAGGAAGCGATCAAGACCGCACCGAAGATCGAGTTCTAAAGGTAATTCCTGTGAGCGAGATACACCAGTTGGGCAGGGTAGTGGGTATCGGACTCGTCCTCGGTATCCTCTCCATCCTTGCTGTTTTTACCTTAATCCCTCTTTTTGACGGCGACCTCATGGTCAGTTCCTATACGGCAGTCCTGTCCGATGACGGGAGCCTCGCAGAGGAGTACACGTATGATGTCGGGAGCAGCGGAGAGTACCGCATGCTCTACCGTATCTGGGAAGCGCCGGTCACCGCCGGCACCATTGCCCAGGCGTATATCAAACCGGTGTCCGTGACACCTCCCGCAGGAACCACCGGGTACGTGAAGGATAATTCCGGTACCGTTACCCTGTATGGCTCCTCATCAGCGGAAGCCTTGTCAGGCACGATACAGAACCTTGCAATGGATAATGAAGTCGGGATCTTCAATCCGGCTTACTACGATTCAGGCATCTACATTGCGAAGTACACTTATGTTGTTCATCCCCCGCTTGAATCCGATACAACAACCACCCACCTCAACCTGAAACTGGCCGGCGAGACACATATCCCGTACCGGAATGTCGAGGTCACGATTCCCGCGGGAGGGATCGATCAGGTGTATGCCTACCCGCCATCGATGCAGGTCGAGAACGCGGGTGACCGGTATGTCATCACCGGCAGCCTTGCAGCCAACGAGATCCTTACAGTCGAGATGCTCGGGTCACCTGAGGCATTCAGCCGGTTTTCAGGTTTCGGCTCAGAGGCGAATGACGTGAGGGGTAGCACTGAATCAGCAGCATTCTGGTATAACCTTCCCTACCATACCGCTAACCTGCTCAATCTCCTCGGGAAGATTGCTGTCATCCTGGTGCCCCTGCTCTTCATCTTCATATACCGCAGGTACGGCCGGGAGAAGGAATTCACCGTTCCCTCCTACCTGAGCACACTTCCCGGCACCGCACTCAAACCATGGCAGGTAAACCTCCTCTTCAAAGACGATGCCATGGATTTCGACGAGAACGGGTATTATGCCACCCTCCTGGACCTTCACCGGCGGAAAAATATTAACATTACGGAAAAGGGCGAGGGGAAAGGTCTCGTAATCCATGTCCTGACCAGCGATGGCACCGATGCCTATGAGCAGCGGGTGATCGCATTCATCACGATGCTGTCGGATGACGGCGTGCTGGATACCGACCATATCGAGGCGCTGATAAAGAAGGCACAGACCACCAGCAGCGCGGAAGAGACGGCACTGAAGTACCAGCGCTCCCTTACCGATGTCACGAGCCGGGTCGACACCACGCTCTCGAACCAGTATATCGTTGACGGGAGGGAGCACATCATGACACTAGTGCTGCCGACACTCTTCATGCTGGCGATGTCCGTGATCCTTGCTATCATTGCCCCCATGGAATCCTACATCACTTATCCGGCAGTTGTCTTCTGGGTTATCGTTCTTATACAGGAAGCGATTGCTTATGCTACCCCCTCAACACTGTTCGGGCACTGGAAGGACGAACGATACCGGGAGAAACTCGAATGGGACGCGTTCACCCATTTCCTCTCGGACATGGCCATGATCCAGAAATATGCTCCTGCCGATATCTCGATGTGGGGCGAATGGCTTGTCTATGGCACCGCACTCGGTGTCGGGGACAAGGTCGAAGCGGCGATGAAATCACTTAATGTTAAAATGCCTGATACCGGGGTCCCGATGGGCGTGGTGGGCATGAACCTTGCCTTCGTCCCGCTGATGCATTTCGCGCCGCCAAGCCATGGAAGTTCCGGCAGCGGAGGGTTCGGTGGCGGAGGATTTGGCGGTGGCGGGGGATTCGGAGGCGGGGGTGCCGGGGGAAGATAATTCCCCTACCCCGTTTCAATGCCGTTTAAGATATAAAGACACGCAAACCATATGAATACCAAAAAGGGAATCTGATCATATGCAATATACGGAAGGGCAGCTGGGCAGGGTCTTTGTCGTTCGGATCGATAATGGCGAGGATATGCTCTCCTCCCTCCGCACTTTTGTCGTAGATAAGGAGATCCAGGCCGGTTCGATCATCTTCCTTGGTGCCTTGATGAGCGGGAGAATGGTCACCGGGCCCGAGGAACCGGTCATTCCTCCCGTCCCGCATTTTATCATGTTCGAAGGCGGCTGGGAGGTATTCGGGGTTGGCACGATCTATCCCGCAGAAGGCGACCCCCATATCCATTTCCATGCATCGGTCGGACGTTCCGGCCATGCCCTGACCGGCTGCCTCCGGGAGAATGCAACGGCATACCTGATTGTCGAGGCGGTTATCCAGGAATTCATCGGTCTCACGGCCCGGCGGAAGTTTGATGAGAAGATGCAGATCCACCTCCCGGTGCTTGGCGGAGATGAGGAGGGCATCCAGAAGACACTCGTGGAGACTGAACCGGAACAAGACAAGCCCCCCGTAAAAGAGGAGAAGACGCCGGAGTCCGCAAGCGAGCTCCCGGGCGGACTTGCCGAGATCATCCGTGACCTGACTCGCCGCCCCCCGACATGATTCCTCTCGCTGGTAGAACGAACATTCCTCTCCCCGCTCTTTTCCCATGATCCCCCAGCCACGGTTTCTTCCCCTGTCCGCAAAGGAAGGGAAACAGATGGGTATCGACCAGTTCGATATCATTCTCGTAAGCGGGGACGCGTATGTCGATCATCCCTCGTTTGGGACCGCGCTTATCGGGCGTGTCCTGTGGGATGCCGGTTTCACCGTAGGGATCATTGCCCAGCCAGACTGGAAATCCACGGCGGATTTCACTGCACTCGGCGCCCCCCGGCTCTTCTTTGGCATCTCCTCAGGGAATGTCGATTCGATGGTGAACAACTTCACCCCGAACCTGAAACGGCGGAGCGACGATGTCTACTCCCCCGGCAGGATCCCTCGCCGGCCGGACCGGGCAACGATCGTGTACACCAACCGGGTACACGAACTTTTCCCGGGCATCCCGGTTGTCATTGGCGGCATCGAGGCCAGCCTCCGGCGGTTTGCCCACTATGATTACTGGCAGGACAAAGTGCGTCAGGCAATCCTTGCTGATGCCCCGACAGACCTGCTGGCGTTCGGCATGGCGGAACTGCAGATGGTGGAGATCGCCCGCAGGCTTGCCACGGAAGAACCGGTCAGCTCACTCCGGGACATCCCCGGTACGGCGTACCGCGTGGATCTGGCCGAATGGCGAAGCCGTGAGAAAGAAGGCGTTGTTGAACTCCCGGGCTATGCTGAAGTGTCCTCGGACAAGGTTGCGTACGCCCGGGCATTTGCCCTGCACTATCACGAGCAGGAGCCGGTATCGGGCCGGCCGGTTGCCCAGCCGCATCCCAAGACCGTGGTCATCCAGAACCCCCCGGCCAGACCGCTGACAACAGAAGAACTGGACCACATTT
Organism: Methanoregula sp.; assembly: GCA_023228295.1. Classification (GTDB taxonomy): domain Archaea; phylum Halobacteriota; class Methanomicrobia; order Methanomicrobiales; family Methanospirillaceae; genus Methanoregula. Next base: position 10,192 of record JALOBP010000056.1, on the reverse strand, counting down.
ACGAGCTCCCGTTCAGCCGGCTCGCCCACCCCTCGTACCGTGAACCCGTCCCCGCCCTCGAACCGGTCCAGTTCTCCGTCACCAGCCACCGGGGCTGCTTTGGCGCCTGCTCGTTCTGCGCCCTGACCCATCACCAGGGCCGGATCATCCAGAGCCGGAGCATTGCCTCTATCGTCCGCGAAGTGACCCGGATGACGAAGATGAAGGCCTTCAGGGGCATTGTGCAGGACGTGGGGGGGCCGACGGCAAACATGTTTGGCATGAGCTGCCCACGCTGGGCAACGGCCGGCCCCTGCCATGATAAACAATGCAGCCCCGCCTGCCCTACGCTGGATACCAGCCACCGGCAGCAGTGCGAGCTGCTGGAAGCCCTGCGGGCAATCCCAGGCGTGAAGAGAGTCTTCATCGGGTCCGGGATCCGTTTCGATCTTGTCATGGCAGATGACAGCGGGTACCTCCCGCTGATCTGCGAACACCATGTCTCCGGCCACCTCAAGGTGGCGCCAGAGCATATTGCCCGGAACGTCACACGGATCATGAACAAGCCCGGAAGGGAGATGTTCGACAGGTTCCGGAAAAAATTCGCCGCTCTCCAGGAGGGAAAGGAGCGGAGGCAGTACCTTCTCCCGTATTTCATGTCAGGCCACCCGGGCTGCACGATTCCCGATATGGTGGAGCTTGCAGAGTATATCCGAACCAACCAGCTCTACACCGAACAGGTCCAGGACTTCACCCCGACACCTATGAGCGTCTCGACCTGCATGTATTACACCGGCCTCGACCCGTTCACCCTCAAACCGGTCCATGTTCCCCGCGGCCATGAGAAGCGGATCCAGCGGGCCATGATGCAGTACCGCGACCCGAAGAACCAAGAACTGGTTGCTGAAGGCTATCGTATCGCAGGAAAAACCCCATCGGCCGGTCCGGGCAGCGGGAGTCCTTCGGGGGACAATCCACGGGCAAGCCGCCAGTTCGCCAAATGGACCGGCAGACGAGAGAAATAAAAAAGACTGTTTATTCATTCAGGAGAACAGGAGAGCCGGAAACCGGCCTTCAGGCCCTGCCGTACTGGTCATCGAAGCGGACGATATCGTCCTCATCAAGGTACTCGCCCAGCTGCACCTCGATGACATCCAGCGGGATGACGCCGGGATTTTTAAGCCGGTGACACATGCCGGCATGGACATACGTACTCTCGCCTTTCCGGAGCAGCCGGGTCTCTCCGTTCAGTTCCACCTCGGCCGTTCCCCGCACAACCACCCAGTGCTCGCTGCGGTGGTGATGAAGCTGGAGGGAGAGTTTTTCGCCGGGCTTGACCGTCACACGCTTGATCTTGTACGGTCCGCCCTCTTCAAGAACGGTGTACGATCCCCACGGGCGGTGCACCTGCCGATGCAACCGTGTCACCGGGTCACCGGCGGCATTGTACCGCCCGACCAGCGCCTTCACCTGCTCGGTCTCGCGGTTGTCGCAGATGAGGAGCGCATCGGCCGTATCCACAACAACGAGATCGTTCACACCAATAAGACCGACGTGTTTATCCGGGGCATACACGTAATTGCCCTGCGCAGAGATGAACTCGGCTTTCCCTACATTGCCCTCTGCATCGTGCTGCTCATGATCGTAAAGCGCTTTGAACGTCCCGAGATCGCTCCACTCGGTTGTGAGCGGGACAACCGCAACCTTTTCTGAATGCTCCAGAAGCCCGTAATCGATGGAGATTGCATCTAAGGACGGGTAATCCGGCTCCCCGTCCTTACCGAATACCGCAAAAAGCGCCGGCTGGTAATGCTCCAGCTCGGCAAAGAAGCTGCCTGTCGAGAGGAGGAAGATGCCGCTGTTCCATAAATAGCCCTTCTGTACATATTCCGCGGCGGTCTTCTCGTCAGGTTTTTCTTTGAACTCCTCCACTGCATTCCCCACCGCAAGCGGTTTTCCGGGCCGGATGTACCCGTATCCCGTGTGGGGGGAGGTGGGGCGAATTCCAAAAGTGACGAGATGGTCATGTGCCAGCGACTCCGCGGCCCGGATCTGGTCCACCGCCCCGGCACCGAGGATATGATCGCTCGGGAAGACCGCCGCGGTCTCCGATCCGGTGGTGATCCGGATCCGCTGAAGCGCCCAGGCAATGGCCGGCAGGGTATTTTTTCCGGCCGGCTCAATAAGCAGGTGATCGTCCGGCAGGGTGTACCCGAGTTCCTCGATCTGGTTTTTCACAAGGTAGCGCTGGATCTCGTTGGTCACAACATAGATCCCCTGCGGGCCCGAGAGAAGGATTGCCCGCTCGAAGGTCTTCTGGAAAAGGGACGGATCGTCGAACTGGATGAACTGCTTGGGATAGTACTCGCGGGAGAGCGGCCAGAGCCGGGTCCCGACTCCCCCGGCAAGGATGATGGACTTCATAACGGTTCCAGTCCTGAAGAAATCAGGATAACGTATATAATTCTCTGTTCAGCGTGTTCATTTATAGGATTCGATCCCGCGGCGGACAGGGCATTTCAGGAATTGGCCGTATGCGGCCTGCCGTCAAAGAATGTCCGGAACCAGAGTTCGGTGCAGACGATTCTCCAGACCTCGGGCGAATAACGGGACCTGCCGTCGAGGAATGCCAGGTAGTCCGTGATCACTGCATCAGCGTTCCAGTACTTCCTCGAGGCAAACGTGGCTGAAGAGAGGACTTCAAGCACGAACGGCCGGAGATCTTCTCTCATCCAGACCTCTTCGGGTGTGACAAACCCCATCTTGTCCATCCGGCAGCGGATGCTCTCCGGCACGATCCCCCGTATTGCGTTCCGGAGGGCAATCTTGGTCACGCCACCGCGGATCTTCTGGTCCAGCGGGAGCGAGGCAACATACTCAACGAAACGGTAATCGAGGAAGGGTACCCGGGACTCGATAGAGAAAGCCATCGCGTTCCGGTCCTCATAGTGGAGGAGGGCCGGGAGGTTGGTCGCAGTCAGCTCGCGGGTGAGGATGGCATCAAGCCTGCCGCCGTACCGGTCAAGAGAGGGGGTACGGGAGGTCAGAAGAGCCCGGCGTCTCCTCCGTATGATCAGCTGGCGAAGAGCCGAACGGAAGAACCCGCCGTGATGGCGGAGGCTCCCGGAGATCTCCCGAAAAGCCGTACTCCAGTGGAATGATCCGACAAGTCCCCGTAGATAACTGCCCTGGTACGCGAGATAACCGGCAAGGAGCTCATCCGCGCCCTGCCCGTCCAGTACTACCTTGACCTGTTCGCGGGCAAGGCGCATGACGCAGTACTGGGCATAGATCGCGAGGGAGCCGAACGGCTCGTCCTGCATGTACACCAGCCGGTTGATGTCGTCCCAGAGCACCTCCGGTAATGGCTCGGTCTGATGGGCATCGACGCCGGTTGCAATGACGATCTCGTCGATGTACCGGCTCTCATCGAACCGTTTGTCTGAGAAGACGACCGAGAATGTTTTCTGCCGGGCACCCACGCTTTCCGGCGCCTCGGTGCGAATGAGGTTATTGATGAGGACCGTGAGCGTGGATGAGTCAATCCCACCAGAGAGGCAGGTGCCTACCGCTACATCGCTCCTCAGGTGGATGCGGGTAGCATCGGTGAGTTTTCCGATTAATTCAGCAGCGACGGCATCGTCCGGGATTTCAGACCGTACCTCGGGATTCACCTTCACGTTCCAGTACCGGTACGGTGGCTTGGGGCCATCCCGGGTCACAAGCATTGCATGAGCGGGGCTTAGCTGAAGGATGCCTTCGAACATTGTCCGTTCTGAGTGATCGAGCACTCCCCACGCGAGGTAGGTGCCGAGCGTCTCGTCGTCAGGCCGGGTCCCGGCGCCGGGATGGGCGAGCAGGGCCTTGATCTCAGACGCGAAGAGGAACGAGTTGCCGACAGTCGTGTAATAGAACGGTTTTATCCCGAACCGGTCCCGGGCGCAGAAGAGCTCGCACCTCTTCTCGTCAAGGATGGCGAAAGCCCACATGCCGTTGAAGCGCCCGAGCGAGGCCGCTCCCCACTCTTCATAAGCGTGCAAGATCACTTCCGTATCGGAGCTGGAGTGGAAGCGGTGGCCTTTTGCGATCAGCTCTTCGCGGAGCTCGATGTAATTATAGATCTCACCGTTGAAGACGATCCAGAGCGTGCCGTCATCGTTCTTCATCGGCTGGAGCCCATCGTCAGAGAGATCGATGATGGCAAGCCGTCGGTGGGCAAGCCCGGCATTGCTCCGGATATGGGTACCTTCGCCATCGGGACCACGATGGGAGAGACACTCCGCCATCGCCGCAAGGAGCGTTATGTCCGGTGCTGTTCCATCAAGATTGTACTGGCCTGCAATCCCGCACATTATGATAAAGGTGGGTACCGGGGGTTTATAAGGATGTGAGAGGGGGGGAAGAAAAGGGATGGGATTTAGTAAAACAACAAGGGTTGGGGCGTAAGATCTATTCCTGTTTCAGACAATGTGTATTAAAGGCGTCTTCTGCTGCCGCAGCTTCTGCATCTTTTCCCTTTTTTCCACGACCTTGGCCCCACAATTCTGAGTCTTTTCCGGAAAATTTTACCCAAACTTCGGAAATATGCCATCTGTTGTGATACGGAGTCTCTGGATCAGGGGAAGTCCGGTAATCAATGACATCATGAATATTTCCGGTCCGTTCACGCTTCTGAATGCACTCTTGTAATTTATTTTTGTAACTCACAATTGGTTCGGCCTGAATTATCCTCTCTCTGAATAATCTTTTTACAACAGTGTTTGTTGCATTGAATCCTCCAACTTCATAGATGGCTGCAATGAATGCCTCAAAAGCCCCCGCCCTGATAGAATCTTCAAGATTTACACCCTTGCCCCGTAAGATACTCTCATCAAATTCCGGAATTTTCGATGCAATGGTTGACAAGGAATTGTCATTGGTAATACCATGGAGTAAATCAGTCAGGAGCTCCTCATCTTTTCCCTCGTATTTTGGAAAACGCTGAATCACTTCTTTTGATAAATCAGGAAATGACGTGTACAAGTCATGACCTATGACAAAATCAAGGATGCAATCGCCCATGAATTCCATTCTCTCGTTGTCTTCACAGGGCAGACCTTTGTCCCGCTGCTCTTTTGCATAGGAACGTTGCGTGAGTGCCTGATCAAAATGAAGAAGCAAACCTATATCGGAAATGTCGAGTTGTATCAACGGATCGTTCAGGAGTTTCAGTAACTGCTGTCTGCGACTATCATCCATCATTGAATCTGCGGACGCCACGGAAGATAATGCTATCGAAAAAAGGTGTGGCAGGGGATCTCTCCCCCGCCGTTTGTTCATCGTGCGTTTCTTACTCCTTGCCGATGTGGTCGAGGACCCGGTCCCAGACCACGAGGAGCCCGGGGATGATCACGTAGGCGAGCAGCCCCGCCCCGAGGAAGGCGCCGGTTAGGATGAGTTCGGTCTCCATCTTCGCCACCTCAGTTAAGTGCCGCTACGGTGTCTCCCCATGTCTCGACCCTGCTCCGGATGGCTTCGTCCGAGTATGAGGTGAGGGTCACCTGCTCCCGACTGAAGTTCACGAAGTAGATCTCGCCGTTCGCATCGTGGCACCGCAGGGTTGCTGCGTACTTCTCGCCGCCGAAGTCCCGGAACGCAGAGCCCCCGAGTGCTGTTGCAATCGTTGTGTCGGCCGCGATCTGGTTGGCGACACTTGTGAAGGACGCGATGGTCGGGGCCCGGATCGTGATCTGGGCAACGGTCTTTGCGTATTCATCCTGGTAGATAACCCGTGCTGTGTAGCCCTGCCGGCTGCACTCGACTCCCGGGTGGTCGGCCCCACCAGCATTGTAGATCGTACACTGGAAGGGGTTGTTCGTTACCACGCCCTGGACAATACTGTCAAAGGCGGTCACGTCAGAGAACGGGACCGCGAGTTTGCGGATCGCACTCTTGACGTTGCTGTTTGGTGTAAAGTCTGCCATGTCTTGTTTCCTCCTTTGTTGTTGTTTTTATCTGAGAGATTCCCCGAACCTCTCCTGTTTTTGTCGCGGGGCGCCCTTTGACATACAGCATGGGTCATGGGGATATAACGGATAATTTCAGGTGGGACAAACAGAGGGAAATTTAGGGCTTGAATTAAAATCGGGGGCCATAGTCGCTGCGGAACCGGTGCCGGCCGGTAAAAATGATTCTGAATTGTTTCTTTTACAACAAAGGGGGCCGATGACATCATACCCCGGATATGATATCTGCTCCCGCCCCGAAGGACGCCCCGCGGCGGCTTCAATATCACAGCTATCGAAAACAAGATGGTTCACTGTTTCCGATTGCTGGTAATACGTCATTATCGCATCCGGGGATGCCCCAGCGGCGGGGCGCAGCCCCGAGAGCGTCCTGATGCATCAGTATTTTCCAACCAGAAAAAAAGAGGAAATGGTTATGTTGGGGTACCCGGCAGGTGCCATGCGGGGATGAGACCTCCCGGCAGGACCTCATAGTACTTCCAGCCGCAGAGCTTCGAGTAAGCCATCAGCATCTTTTTGAACTGTGCCGAAGTTCCCATCTGCCGGATGGCATCGACCTTTGCGGCATAGTGCCGGACGAGCGTCTTTGCATTCGGAACCGGCTTCTTCGAAGAAATAACCTGGACAAGCAGCGTCATATCCTTCCGGATTGCGATGATGTCCACGGGAACTTTCGAGCTGCTGATCCGGGCGGGGAGGAACTTCCATTCTTCGAGCAGTTCCATGGCCCGGTGCACGATCCCCCGGTTGCGGAGGTAGCCGTCCACGCCCTCAAGTTTGCCGTTCTCGTCAAGCTCATGGAGGATGACGGCTGCCTCCAGCCGCACCTCATGAGGTTTTACTTCGCAATTCTTATCGTCCCGGCGAGTTACTGCGCCGGGGGCAGTGTTCGTAATCGGTTCAAGGGCTCCGGCTGACCGGACTACTCCCCGATCAGGCCGACTGGTTTTCACGTTCTTGTCTTTCATAATCGCCTTTTACACTGTGGGTATTCTCCTCTCGAAACCGGCAAGGGCATACGCTCGCTCATTAAATCACACCCGGGACGGCAGGCATCATCCGACCCGCCCGGACTGCACATTATACTAAGAATGCATGCCGGCGGGCAGGTGTGGGCCTGCACATGCCCCGGTATCAGGGTTCCGTACGGGAAGCGGGCAGCCCGGCAACGGTACCGGGCAGGAGAAGAGGGACGGCCAGGGGACGTTTGGCAACAATCCCCGGGCCGTTGTTCGATGCTTTCGGTACATCGGAAGGCACATCCAACAATCCGAGCATCACTGCCAGCATAACGATCTCAAGGATGATGAGCTGCACTACACGGGCCGCATCCAGAGGTGAGAGAGAGATGCGGCACGGGAGCACCGTCATTAATTCAGAGAGGTTTAATACTGGCATGTGAATAAACAGATGAAGATAGTATAGTATAAATGCTAATTGGTCGGGTGGGGGGATACGGGGAAACATCTCAAATATATTTCAACATCTTTAACGGCCGGAAAAACAACAACTGCTGTAATGGCAGTCCCGGCATCGATCCAGCCTTTGGTTGAAAAGTACACGTTCCACCGCGATGCTTATCTCCGGGCAAAAGGAAGCGACTATAACGAAGCTCAGCTCCGCCAGGACTTTACCGATCCGTTTTTTCATGCTCTTGGCTGGGATGTAAACAACAACAAAAGCCATTCGGAAGCCTACCGGGAAGTACTGCACGAGGAACCGGTCCGGATCCGTGGGACAACCTACTATTTCGATTACACCTTCCGCATCGGGGGCATCCGGAAGTTTATTGTCGAGACCAAGAAGCCGTCAGTGAAGATTAAGGACGATGCCGATGCCGCGCTCCAGTTGCGCTGGTACGCATGGAACGCCAAGCTGCCGCTCTCCATCCTGACCAATTTCGAGGAATGGGCGATCTATGACTGCACGATCAAGCCGGGGAACGGGGACAATGCCGCCAAGGGACGGATCGAGTATTTCACGTACAGGGAGATTCCGGAGAAGTGGGGATATCTCGTCTCGGTCTTCTCGCAGGAATGCATCCTGAAAGGATCGTTTGACAAGTATGCTGCATCCACCCGGGGAAAGAAAGGGACGGCTACGGTTGACGACGATATCCTGACCGAGATCGAGTCATGGCGCGACCTGCTCGCAAAGAACATCGCGATCAGGAACACCGCGCTCTCCACCGAAGAGCTGAACACGGTTGTCCAGCGCACCATCGACCGGCTCCTCTTCCTGCGTATCTGCGAGGACCGGGGGATCGAGGAGTACACGACCATCCAGAAACTGCTCGATGGCGATCAGGTCTATGCACGGCTCTGTGACCTATTCCGGCTCGCGGATGCAAAGTACAATTCCGGGCTCTTCCATTTCGAGAAAGAGCCGGACTGGAACGAATTGCCCGACACCATCTCGCTCGGGGTCACAATTGACGACAAGGTTCTGAAAGGGATCATAAAGCGGCTCTACTACCCCGAGACCCCGTACCTCTTCTCGGTTATCCCGCCGGAGATCCTCGGCCATGTGTACGAGCAGTTCCTCGGTAAAGTGATCCGGCTCACGGACGGCCACCAGGCAAAGGTGGAGTACAAGCCGGAGGTCAAGAAGGCGGGCGGCGTCTTCTACACACCGCAGTACATCGTGGAATATATCGTGAAGCACACAGTGGGCGAACTTACGAAGGACAAGACGCCCCGCGATGTGGCGAAGCTCCGCGTTCTCGACCCCGCGTGCGGTTCCGGCTCGTTTTTGATCGGGGCGTTCCAGTACCTCCTCGACTGGCACCGCGACTGGTACATCGCAAACCTTGTCCCGGTCTATATCGATAAGAAGTCCGTTACCCACCCGGACGTCCTCGCCCTGCTGCCCGAGCCCACCCCGCGAGGGAAGAAGAAACTCGCAGCAGTCGAGCTCCCGATTTACAAGGCCGGCACGAGCGGCGACGCGACCCGGACACGGAGCGACTGGCGCCTCACGACAACGGAGAAGAAACGCATCCTCCTCAACAACATATTCGGCGTCGATATCGACACGGCAGCAGTCGAAGTGACGAAACTCTCGCTCCTCCTGAAAGTTCTCGAAGAGGAGAACGAGGAGAACATCAACAAGCAGCTCAAGCTCTTCGCGGAGCGGGCGCTTCCCTCGCTGCACGAGAACATCAAGTGCGGGAACTCTTTAATTGGTACCGATATTCTCACTCCGGAAATGTCTTCTGAAGAGGTTAAGAGGATCAACCCGTTCGACTGGGACCGGGAGTTTGCCGATGTGATGAAGGCGGGCGGGTTCGATGCGGTGATTGGGAACCCGCCGTATGTGAGGCAGGAGGGGTTGAAGGAGCAGAAGAAGTACCTTGAAGCGCATTATGCAGTTTATCAGGGTACCGCGGATCTTTATTCGTACTTCTTTGAGAAGGGGCTCTCCCTTTTGCGTTCAAAAGGATTGTTCTCGTTTATTGTTGCGAATAAGTGGATGCGGGCAAATTACGGGAAACCGCTTCGGAAATATTTACTCACGAAACAGATTGAAGAGATTATCGATTTTGGGGATTTACCCGTATTCAAGAGTGCGATAGCCTACCCTTGCATAATTAGAGTTTCTAATGAAAAGTCTGAACGTGAATTCTGTAATGTTAAAGTGGATGCTTTAGATTTCTCCAGCCTTGATGAATATGTGGTAACTCATTTCCATCCGATAGATCCAAAGGCTCTTACTGAGGATGGATGGACACTCGGGAGCTTAAAAATTGAAGGTCTATTGAAGAAGTTAAATAGCGTTGGCCAGCCTCTTGAAAAATATACCAATGGTCAAATGTATCGTGGTGTTGTTACAGGATGCAATGAGGCTTTTGTCATAGATGAAAAAACAAAAAATCAACTCATTGAACAAGATCCAAGAAGTAGTGATGTAATTAAACCGTTTATTACCGGTCGAGACGTAAAGCGATATGGTTCGTTGAAATGTGAAAAATATTTGATTTATATCCCTTGGCATTTCCCGCTTCATACAGATTCGTCTATCACGGGTGCGTCAAAAAAGGCAGAAAATGAATTTAAAAATAATTTTCCGGTAATTTTTGAGCATCTCAATTCCTTCAAAGAAAAATGGCTCATCGCTATTATGAGTGGGTAAGTGAGTACTGAAGTGGGGTCTGCCGCCCCCACGCCCCCATGCAGGATAGACTCCGCCGCCCCCGACGGGGCGCCCCC
>JALOBP010000142.1 GCA_023228295.1 Methanoregula sp. | reverse complement strand
TATGGAGGTTATATTGTCATTTTTTCGCTAACAACGATATTTAAAATATGGTTATTTTGGCTAATCTCATTATATCACTAACAAAAAAGCTGTCAAAATTATTCTGACAGCCACCTGTGGATAAGTTGTGCGTGAAACCGGTTTTTTGCTGAATTTAGGGGAAAAATAAGACCAGTGCCCCCGCCACGGCTCATTCATCTCGCATCTAATGAATCAAGCTGGCGCCATGCCCAAACGGTACTGGGTTAACAAACAAATTGCCATTGGTAATGATATAAAAAATGATAAAAACAACTACGCCCAGTATGATAAAGCACCAAAAATATTTTTTCGGCAACTTAAATACAAAAAATAATATTAAATAAACTAATAGAAAATATACTGGATACAACCATAACGCCCACGAAGGCCCACCAAGTGGTAGTAAATTTAAATTTGTTAATCCGATATATTCGCCAATTATAATTAAGATAATTGTCAAGCAACTAGCAAGAACTACGGCAAATATATTCATTGCAAATGACTTTTCCTTTACTATATTACTATTCATATAAATTATTTTAACTCATTAATTAAATAATTAATATCTTCGGTCAAAATTTTATACGCCTGTAAATTTATCCATGATTTCTTATTGAATTGTTTTAGCTCGGCGAGTATCAGTTGATATTGCATGATAATTATCCTGTCGCGAATTTTATCCAATGAAAAAAATACTCTACTGATTCGCGGCTGTAATTTACTGTTGCACCATTTATTCCCTTTCTTTGGGACGCACTTATTCACGGCTTCGTTAAACTTGTTATCAACGATAATTTTCTTTTGACCAAATCTTTCTATTTGTATCTTAATCAATTTCAGGCTATTGGCTAGTTGTTTGTTGGCTTTATCGTTTATCGCACCGCTCGCATAAAGTGTATTTACATCCGAAATTGTGCTGTCTATATCAGCCGATATGTTGAAATCTATCGTCGTACTCATGAAATTCCCGGCCAAATCCCGCGCCGATACGGATACAGTATGCGCGCCGAGCAAATAATCAAACAATCTCATTGCGCTCGTACTTAATTCGGTGTTATCAACAAACATTTTTATCGTATCAGTGGCTACTCCGGAACCAGCGTCAGTCACATCATAAACCAAATTTGTAATTTCCGAGCGAAGATATTCGCTATTATTTAGCGGCGAAAATATATCGATTGTCGGACCAGTTTTGTCTATTTTGACCGTGATTTCTTTTTCCGTTTCTATATTACCGGCTTTGTCCGTGGATTTGTACAATATATTATACACGTCATCGGCCTCTAAAACAATTGGTTCAACATACGTTTGCCATGTCGTTCCATTATCTAAACTATATTCGGTTTTGAGTACGCCGGAACCGGCCTCTTCATCTTGGCCGGTCAGAATTATTGTTGCGGTTGACGTATACCAATCGTTTTGGCCAACCGTGCCATCAATTGTCACGACAGTTTGTGGCTTGATAGCATCTTGCGATTCTGTCTGGTCCAAAATTGAGCTCGGCTCAATAGTTTGTTCGAAAACGCGATCACCATCTTCGTCTACGTTCATGACGACGTTTTCTGTTTGGTCGTTGAGATTGTATTCTATATTTGTACTGGTTAAATTTAACGCAACTTGATTGAAATATTGTGTCTCTATAGTTTCGCCGTTTTGTATATCTTGGACTCGGGCATTAAATGTGCCGCTGTCCGTGGCTTGACCGACGATTCTATAAGTATGGCCCTTGGGCAAAAACGCAAATTTATTTCCGTCAATTATGTCATAGCTCGCTCCCGCTATGCCCATTTCAATACCTCCGTCTTGGTTAGGGCCGAGGTGATTATTATTTTCATCATAAATATGTAGTTCGATCGGACTATGATAACTAACTTCCCAACCGTTCAAGACGCAAGCGCTATCATTTTGACTAACGTTTGAATATTGAGAATAATCAAAATTATTTTCCTGATTATTTTCTATAGCGGATACTAATTCCTTGACTCCGGTGTGACTTGGGATAGCGGAGTGTTCGGCTCCGGTGGCATAATAAGTGCGAACGGCGTTATTTAAACCCTCGGCGCTTCTTTGCGGTACGGTTGAATCGCCGCTGATGTATTTTAACCCGTATTCATGGCCATTTTTTTCTTTGTTCAAAATATACACCTTACCAATGGTCGGCTGATTGCACCCGACGATGTTAAATGCTTTAATTCCATAAACGTTCGGGTTAAAATTGTCCGCTTCATTATGCAACTCATCGTTTTTTGCCAACAAGTAGTCATTCCCACCGGCATTTTTCATGAATTCTATCGATTCGTCGTAATTTAATTCTCCCTTAATACCATTTTGATCAAGGTCGTTATAGTCATAAATATAGCTGTCATAATTCTGGTCTGTGCTGTTGAAATATTCTCTACTGGGTAGAAGTTGGTAAACAGCCGGCATGTTTTGAGAGATGATCCGAACGCGATTCGTATTTAATATTGGAATATCCAAATTATCGCCATAAAACAAAATCTTAAATGCTTTTGGTGCTCCCAAATGCGGGGTAGCAATATCTATAAACTTATCCACATTATCCGAACCATATTTTTGTATATATCTTTTTGCCACTAAGCCGCCCATACTATGAGCAATTATATCCACCTTTTCCGCGCCTGTTTGATTTATTATTGCTTCAATTTTACTTTTTAGTGAAACGATCAAGGGATTGATATTTTCGCCATCAACAATTTGATTTATATCCAATCGCCAGTCGTATGGAAAAACAAATAGATCCTTTCCCTCTTCGTATCCTGAATTTGTTAACTCGTTGATAAGACCTTCAAAATAATCTTGGCCGTATATGCTTCGGAATATCCTATCGGGAATCATGATTTCGCTTCCTTGCGGCACGCCATCTTCAGGCAAAATCAAATGATTCAAGCCAATATCCCAATAATCCGCAATCATAAGTGGTATATTCGGCCAAACCTCCTCGGTTGCCAAATCAAACAAATAACTTCCCATTATCCCCGGCACAATCACAATCGGGGTGCGCGCGGACGCGACCGGAGTCAAACCGAAATTAACTACCACTTTATAATCGCAACCATCATCCTCGTCGCAATCTACGGCCGTATTATAAAGATAGTCAGCATTTTGCTCCGTATGGCCATCTGCCGATACATTAATAACAAAATCATAATCAGATTCCGGCATATTTACGAACTGCGTAAAATTACCCGAAGAATAATTCCCATTTTCATCGGTATAAAGTTTGAGGTACGGATTTTCTCCGGCCACGCAATAGTAATCATTCGGTGGGGCAATGGATACATAATCCTGTTGACAATCTTCTTCGGTAGGAAAATAATTAGTATAAACAAGTTTCACGAGAGCATTTGAAACCGGCTGGTTAGTTTGGCTGTCAATTACCGTGCCGGTCAAATAACGAGTAGTGTCCACCATTACCAGGGCCGAGGCCGGAGTAATAAAATTAAAATACGCGACCACGCCGACCATTGCCACGACAACAATACCCGCGAACACTTTAACTCTAGTTCTCATACAATTATAAAAAAATATTAAATATATGGACAACAACCAAAAATTAGCTTCCCATTTTCTCTCCGCCCAATAAATTGAGCGGCCCTTCCCAGTGAAAAAATAAGAAGCCCAAAAATTATTTTTGAGCTTCTTTTGAACTTCTTTAATAGCGTAAATTATATCATAGAAACAGAAACCGGTCACGTGTGGATAAGTCCGCGCGTGCCAAAATTTTATTTCCTAAAATAACCATTACTCCCAAACACCTCAATATTTTTGCGTTTGTACATTTCTTTCAGAGCATCTCGCGCCGGACCCAGATATTTGCGCGGGTCAAACATCTTTTTGTCTTCGTTCAAAATCTTTCTCACGCGCGCGGTCATTACCAGGCGTCCGTCCGTGTCCACGTTTATTTTACAAACAACCGAACGCGCGGCCGAGCGTAATTGTTTTTCATCAATGCCAATCGCCTGTTGCATCACACCACCCGCGTTATTAAACTCTTTCACCGCGTTTTGCGGAACGCTGGATGAACCGTGCAAAACAATCGGGAAATTGGGAATCATCTCGGCGATTTTCCGGAGCAAATCCAAACGGATTTCCGGTTTTACTCCTGGTTTGAATTTATACGCGCCATGCGAAGTGCCGATGGAAATCGCGAGTGAATCAACGCCTGTCTTTTTTATAAAATCTTTGGCTTGCGCGGGGTCGGTATAATGCGATACATCCGAATGAACTTTTTCTTCAACACCGGCAAGCACACCTAGCTCCCCTTCAACTGTCACGCCGAACTTATGCGCGTAGGCCACAACTCTTTTTGTCAGCGCGATATTTGCTTTGTAAGGCAGAGCCGAGCCATCAATCATAACCGAGGAAAATCCCGATTGAATCGCTTCTTTGCAGAGTTCAAAAGTATCGCCATGGTCCAAATGTAAAACCAACGGAATCGGTTTTAATTTTTTTTCTTTGGCGATGCGTTTCATCATGTCCAAGGCGCCCTGCGCCATGTGAATCAACAGGGTTTTGTCCGCATAATCGCGCGCTCCGCGGGATACCTGCAAGATTACCGGGGATTGCGTTTCCAAACAGGCCATGACAATCGCCTGCAGTTGTTCCATGTTATTAAAATTGTACGCCGGAATAGCAAACCCGCCTTTCATGGCTTTTTTGAATAGGTCTTTGGTGTTCACGAAACCGAATTTTTGATAGAGGTACATAAATATAATATATAGTTTTATGCATAGATTTTACCACACCCGCATACTAAAAACAACCGCATATTTTGCGGTTGCCTTGATTGATTTTTGTACCAAACACATAGTTCAGGCGCCGGCCTACTTTTGCGGGTCACGCTATCATCGGCGCTGACAGGCTTAACTGCCGAGTTCGGGATGGGATCGGGTGTAGCCCCGTCGCTCATGGCACCTGAACTATGTGTTCGGTTTAAAT
>JALOBP010000141.1 GCA_023228295.1 Methanoregula sp. | reverse complement strand
CCCCGTTCAGCCGGTCCGCTTGCCGGGCCAGTGCGGAGAATGGCTTATCCATTACCGGAGAGTACAGGACCACGAGAGCTTCGCGCCCCGCCTCTTTGAGGGCTGATCCTACCGGGGCAATGAGCCGTTCCGCGCTCTCGAAGATGGTGGGGTCATGCTCGATGAAGATGATGGTATGGCCTGCCTCCTTAACAACGGTCAGGAACTGGTCGGCCGTGAACGGACGGCGGACTTCGAAGTTGGAAGACGACCTTCCGATATGCGAGATAAGCCGGGAATAGTTGCCGCAGACAAAGAGGAAGAGGAAACGCCCCAGTTCGGGGTTATCGTTGAGCGCAGCTATGATGGTTCGTTCCGGGGCAATGACTGCCGAGAACGTACCCTGGCGGAGCGTTATCCCGGTACGGAGCCGTATCTGCATAGCACCGGATACCTGATGTATTGGTGGGGAAAAAGGACCGGCCTGCGGAGGGTGAAAGTGGAGGCGGGTATCCTGTTATTGGGGAACACAATGTCACGTACCGTGACGGTATCCCTCCCCAGGGCCCGGGGCAAAAACTATATCGCCAGCATATGCCCATCACTGCATATTGGTGTTGTATGGCAGACGAAAACCCCCCCTCACGGGCTGGAGCGGATGTACCCGTGGAGGTCTCATCAGCTCCGCAGGAACCCCTGTTTGAAGTGACGGATCTCACCTGGGAAAAGACTATTGAAAAAGAGAAGAAGCCGGTTGCCGTGATGTTCTATTCGCCGGCCTGTTCCTTCTGTCACCAGATGGAGCCGTATTTTCGGAACTTCGCCGGTGAGTACCGGGACTCGGTCGTCTTTGTTAAGATCAATATTGTTGCAAACCCGTGGACCGCTGAGCGTTACGGGGTCCGGAGTACCCCAACATTCAAGTTCTTCTGCGATGGGAAACCCGTGCAGGATATGGTCGGGGCTGTTTATCCGGCACTCCTCAAAAAGATGGTGGAAGATGTGCTTGTGCACGGGAAAGAGTGTGCGAAGAACTCGACTGCCATCGATTACGAGGTTACCGGCTATGGGTGATGGCCGGCAGCAGGGCCGAACCGTAGGAAATGACCTGAATTTCGTATAATTACCTGGATATCAGCAGATTTTTTTTAAAGATAATAGTTTTAGCGTGATAATCTGTCTTGTGCACCTTACTCCATATTATCCCGGAAGTGTGCGGTTGCACCCGCTCCGCACTGCGGCCTCTTTTACCGCTTTTGCCACGGCCCGGGTAACCCCTTTGTCAAGGATATTGGGGAGGATGCGCTCGCGCCGTGGTTTTGGCACGTAATCAGCAATGGCATGAGCTGCTGCAACCTTCATCTCATCGGAAATGCGGGTGGCCCGTGCATCGAGCGCACCCCGGAATATTCCCGGGAATGCGAGCACGTTGTTGATCTGGTTGGGGTAATCGCTCCTTCCTGTTCCAACAACCGCAGCACCGGCTCGTTTGGCAAGTTCCGGCATAATCTCCGGTACCGGGTTTGCCATGGCAAAGACGATGGAATCCTTTGCCATGGACTGCACCATATTTTCGGTGATGACGCCCGGGCCAGAGACCCCTATAACCACATCGGCGCCGATCATGGCATCGGCAAGGGTGCCAGCGAGCGCCGGCCGGTTTGTCTCCTCCGCGAGAATGAACTTGTACTTGTTCCTGTACAACCCTTCCCGGCCCCGAAAGATAGTCCCTTTTGTATCGCAGACAATGATCTCGTTGACCATTGTGCAGACATCGGGATCGTACCCGATACACTTGAGGAGCCGGGTGATGGCAAAGCCGGCAGCCCCGGCCCCGCAGATCACGATATTGAGATCGGTGAATTTCCGGCCTGTGACCCGGCAGGCATTGAGAAGCGCTGCGAGGACTATGACTGCTGTGCCGTGCTGGTCATCATGCATGACCGGAATTCCGATATCCTGAAGGGCATCTTCCACCTCAAAGCATTTTGGTGCAGCAATATCCTCGAGATTGATGCCGCCAAAGACCGGTGCAATATTCCTGACCTGGTCGGTGAAGTCGGTCTCGTAATTCTCAAAGCATATGGGAAATGCGTCCACACCGGCAAATTCCTTAAACAGGATCGCTTTTCCTTCCATGACCGGGATTGCTGCATAACCGCCGATGTTCCCGAGTCCGAGGACTGCGGAACCGTCCGAGACTATCGCGATAGTGTTGGATTTGAGGGTATAACGGTACGCGAGATCGCGGTCTTTGGCAATCTCCCGGCAGACCTGTGCAACACCGGGTGTATATGCCCGTGAGAGATCCTGGCGTGTCCGGAGCGGGACTTTTGAGCGGATCCCGAGTTTACCTTTATGCTGTGCATGAATAGCCAAGGCTTCAGCGTAGATACTGTCGCTTCCTGGTGCGAATACCATACTGCTCTTCCTTATTACGTTTCAGTGCAGGCACAGGCAATGAATCTGGTGGTCATGATCCCGGGTTCGGGTAAACGGTGCGCCGGGTATTTTCTGAAACCAAAATGAATGACGGGGCCCCTGCTCCTGCTCTGGCCCGGGGGTTACGATTACATATTTATACAGCAATGAACAGAATTATACATTAAGGTATTTGTTAGTCACTGCACATCCTGCCTGACCCTTTCACCTTCCTTAATAATTACCAGATGTTGTGATGTTCCCATGAAGTCAAAAGATATTGCCATAGTTGGAATCCTGCTTGCCATCGGCGCAATCCTCAGGTTTTTCCTTGCGATGCTCCACACTCCGCTTACGCCGAATATGATCATTGCGTTCTACTGTCTTGCCATTATCCTGATCAGGCCAAAACTTCTCGAAGCGCTCGGTATCGGATTAGTTGCCGGGGCCCTCTCGATGCTCATCTCCAGTTCAATGTTCCCGCCCGGGAACCTGATCAGTGAACCGATAGGCGCCCTTGTCTGCTTTGTGCTTTATGCAATTGCAATCAAATTCAGTTCGATGAAATCCGGCATAATGCAGTTTAAACCGCAACTCTCGGGAATAGCAATTTTTTGTATGATAATTTTTGTTTTTGGTTATCTTTCAATCATCACGTTACCACAGTATTTCCCTGTCGCTGCGGGATATTTTGAGATTAAGATGATTATAGGAATCATCATGAGTGCTATCTTTGGATATCTAACATACAACGCTGTCAATACAGGATCAGCGATCGGACCTGCATTTGTAACATTCTTAAGTACTCTTGCAAGTGGATTTTCATTTGCTGCGATTGCAATGATCTTTGTTGGTGCAAGCATTCTCTCCAGTCCCAAATATGGGGGAGATATTATGGCCTTCGTTGCAGTCTTTGTCCCTATTGTTGTCGTAACGGCAGTCTTTAATGCAATTGTAGTCCAGTTCCTCTACAAACCCTCAAGCAGGGTGCTTCTTAGAGGACAGGAATGATTGAACTAAAAAACGTCAGTTACACGTATCCCAATACGGTGCAGCCGGCCCTGCACCGGATCGCCCTTGCTCTTGAAAAAGGCCGGTGCGTTATGGTTACCGGCCCTTCGGGGGCCGGCAAGACCTCGCTGTGTCTTGCAGCATCCGGGGTACTGTACCATGATTACGGCGGGAAGAAGGAAGGCTCAGTTATCATTGACGGCAAGGATGTTGCTGATTACCTCAGTCTCTCGGAACTTGCCCAGAATGTCGGGGTCGTCTTTGACGATCCTGAAGCCCAGATGATCTTCACCACTGTGGAGGAAGAGATCCTCTCCGCTCTGGAACCCCGGGGGCTTACTGCAACCGTTATCGAGGAGCGGCTTGCGCGGATCATGCGGACAACGTACCTGGAAGAGCTGAAAGACCGGTCCCCTCACCACCTATCGGGCGGGCAGAAACAGCGCGTGGCCCTTGCCGCAACGCTTGCTCTTGGGAACGATATCCTGATCCTTGACGAGCCGACATCCGAGCTTGATGAGCATGCCACAAAAAGGATCGCTGAGATCCTCAAAAATCTCAAGGATAACGGTAAGACCATCCTCTTAATCGAGCACAAGTTTTCCCATTTCCGGGATATGGTTGATACGCTCATTGTCATGGAGAACGGCAGTATCACCGCACAGGGCGTGCCTGACGAAGTCTTATTGGATGCGCATGTCCGGGGTATGGTGCTGCCCGACTTCTCGACAGTCAGAAAGAATGTCCGTGCAGTAACTGACAATGAGCCGATCATCTCGGTAAACAATCTCACTCATTGCTATGGGAACGTCCAGGCATTATCCGGCATCAGCCTTACCATCAAAAAAGGCGAGTTTATTGCCATTGTCGGTGAGAACGGTTCGGGAAAGACCACGCTGGTCAAGCACTTCAACCGGCTCCTCTCCCCGACAAGTGGCAATGTCATCGTGAGCGGGAATAATACGATGGAGTGCAGCATCGCCGACCTTGCCCACGATGTCGGCCTCGTCTTCCAGAACCCGGACCACATGTTCTTTGCCGATACGGTGCGGGAAGAAGTTGCATACGGTGTAAAGAACCTCGCCATCGCCAACGGCGACGCAGTTATCGATGCAACGCTCCGTGACGTGGGGCTCACTGACTCGTCATCCCTTTACCCGCGCTGGCTCTCACGCGGAGAGCGGCAGCGGCTCGGGATTGCCTGCGTTGTTGCCATGCAGCCCAATGTCATCGTGCTCGATGAGCCGACAACCGGCCTTGACGGCTATGAAGCCCTTCTCGTCATCGATATCCTCAAAAAACTCCAGGAAAAAGGGCACACCATCATCATTATCACCCACAACCGGGACATCGCGGAGCATTGCGCGGACCGGATCATCACGATGGAGAATGGCCGGATTATTTCTGACACCGGGGGTGCGTGAACCATGGCCGAGATCCTCCAGTACGTGCACAAGGATGCGTTCCTGCACCGGCTCCACCCGTTCACGAAGATTGCGTTCATCCTTGTCGTGAGCGTCATGTGCCTCATCTCAACCAACCTGGCATTCCTTGTGCTCATGGTCCTTGCGATGATGGTTTTTGCT
>JALOBP010000055.1 GCA_023228295.1 Methanoregula sp. | reverse complement strand
CTGCGGCGATAAGCGGATGCGGGCACCGTTGGCACCGCCGCGCTTGTCGGAGCCGCGGAAGGTGGAAGCCGATGCCCAGGCAGTCGAGACCAGCTCCGACACCGACAGGCCTGAAGCCAGGATTTTGCCCTTGAGGGAGACGATGTCCTGTGCATCGACCAGTTTATGATTGACGGCAGGGATGGGGTCCTGCCAGATGAGCTCTTCGGCCGGGACTTCCGGACCGAGATAGCGCGAGCGCGGACCCATGTCGCGGTGCGTCAGTTTGAACCACGCCCGGGCGAACGCGTCCGCGAGCTGGTCCGGGTGCTCGTAGAAGCGCCGGGAGATCTTCTCGTAGACTGGGTCAAACCGTAACGAGAGGTCCGTGGTCAGCATGGCTGGCGCAATACGCTTTTTTTGGTCATAGGCATGGGGCACGGTGCCGGCACCTGCGTCACCCTTGGGTTTCCACTGGTGCGCACCGGCCGGGCTCTTCGTCAGTTCCCACTCATTTTCGAACAGGATCCGGAAGAAGTTGTTGCTCCACTTCGTTGGCGTGTTGGTCCAGGTGACCTCCAGGCCACTGCTGATTGTATCCCCGCCTTTACCGGTGCCGAAACTGCTCTTCCAGCCGAGGCCCTGCTGCTCGATGGGGGCTGCTTCAGGTTCAGGCCCCACGTGGGTTGCAGGGCCGGCGCCGTGGGTCTTGCCAAAGGAGTGACCACCGGCAATGAGCGCAACCGTCTCTTCGTCGTTCATCGCCATGCGGGCAAACGTCTCGCGGATATCTTTAGCTGCCGCGACCGGATCGGGTTTGCCGTTCGGGCCTTCCGGGTTGACGTAGATCAGCCCCATCTGCACGGCAGCGAGCGGGTTTTCGAGGTTACGGTCACCGGAATAGCGTTTGTCATCCAGCCACAGGTTCTCAGAACCCCAGTAGACCTCATCGGGCTCCCAGGCATCCACGCGACCGCCCGCGAAGCCGAATGTCTTGAATCCCATCGATTCCAGGGCGACATTGCCGGCAAGGATCATGAGGTCAGCCCATGAGATTTTCCTCCCATACTTCTGTTTGATGGGCCAGAGCAGCCGGCGCGCCTTGTCGAGGTTTACGTTGTCGGGCCAGCTGTTGAGGGGCGGGAAGCGCTGCTGGGCGGCACCGGCGCCGCCGCGGCCGTCACCCATGCGGTACGTGCCGGCGCTGTGCCATGCCATGCGGATGAGCAGGGGGCCGTAGTGGCCGAAGTCCGCCGGCCACCAGTCCTTCGACTCGGTCATCAGCGCCCGCAGATCCGCCTTTACGGCCGCAAGGTCGAGTTTTTTAAATTCACGTGCGTAGTTGAACTCCCCCTCCATAGGGCTCGAAAGGGGGGAGTGCTGGTGAAGAACCTTCAGGTTCAACTGGTTCGGCCACCAGTCCCGGTTGGACGTGCCCCGGCCGGTTACCGGTTTATCTGCCCCGCTCATTTCCGCAGGTTTGCTGTCGTCAGTCATACCATAATCACCTACCGCTGAATGATGATATCCACGGCAGTGATTATAACAATGTGACGATAAAAGTTTGGATGGCCGGGTTTTGACTACGGCGATGGAAAATGATACGTATTAGCTTCCCTGCAGCGAGAACGTCCCGTACTTCCCGCCGCCGCCCGGGTGGAGCGTGACGGTGCCGTCCCGCAGGGCAGCAATTGCGTCTGCGACTTTCGGATGGACCGCCCTGATCTCCGCTATCGGGACATCGATGAGCACTGCGATCTCGTTGCCGAATGTTTCGATGAAGGATGCATAGATCGCCTTGCACTTCTTCGTGTTCGGCGACGATGTCCCTTCCATGGTCTGGATGATCTGGGCAAGCGGGATGACACGGACATAGGGTGGCCGGGCCCGGGCCTCGCTGCCGTGCGCAAGCTCCTTTGCCCGGTCGGATACGCCCTTTTTGATGATCCCGCCATCAGCCGGGCACCGCCACTGGAACCGGATGGCCTCTTCGAGAGAGTACTGCTCGTAGCACCGGGTGCAGGCCGTGCGGTTGTACTTCCCTTCCTCGGGAAAGAAACCGGCGTTCATTTCGATGGCCCCTTCCCGGATTGCGGCCAGCACATCTTTAGCCGTGGGTCCTCCTGTGCGGAGGCGGTTGAACTCACGACCGAGCTTATCCGGGTACGGGCTGTGGGCATCTGAATTGGTGAGGAACGGGATGCCGTACAGGTCGGGGATGGCCGCCCCATAGGAGCTGTCCGCGGAGAGGCCGAGCTCAAGGAAATCGATCTTCGCATTCCCATAGCATGCGGGGACACTGTCAAAGTAGGCATACATCGCGGTCCACGGGGTGAAGGCATGCGCCGGGCCAACCAGCGCCCCCACGTCATGGGCGGCGTTTGCGATCTCCTCGCCAGTCAGGTACACGTGCGGCCTGCCGGCGGTGACAAAACTCTTGCAGGTTCCTTCGAGCAGGTCGCGGAGCTGGTCGAACTGGGCAGGGTCTTCTGCAAGGATGAGGTGGTGGACCCGTTTTTTGTCCTCGATCTCGCCCTGCGGGACGATGACGATCCCCGCATCGTTCTCAAGGAACGGTTTCCAGCCATTCAGCCAGGCCGGCTGGAGGGCATCGCCCGTGCCGAGCACGTTGATACCTTTTGTTACACACCCTTTGATGAGCTGTTCCGGCTGCATGAACCGGGAGACGGCAATCGAGTACGGGGAATGGATATGGAGGTCGGCCGTGGCGAGCATGATTACGTTACCGGTTACCTGCCCGGGAATATTAAAGAGGGGGATGAGGCCCGGACCGGAACGCAGATGCGGGGGGTGCGGGGGGTCGGTGGGGATTAATTGTTTTGCGTACACTCGAACCAGAACCCGGGACCAGTCATAAAGGGGAGTGGGAATTTTCGTCGGGATTTGTCGGAAGATCTGTGCCCGGGACGCACAAAAAAACGCGTGGAATATTTTCTAAAATACATATTTTCCCCACAGACCCCCCATCATGCACCTCAGGATGTCTGTGGATTTGCCAGGATTCAACGAAGTAAAAATTGAGATAAATAGACAATCTGGAATGAGGGGGGTCGGTGGGGATAAAAAGGGATTCCTGCCAGCCGAAAGATATCGATGTCCCTATCCAAACCCTCATCACCTTCCGGCACTACATCCCCGTTACGGATGGTTAAAATGACACTGGCAGGAATGGTACAGCCCGGGGATCCGGCACGGAACTTCTCGCTCAAGGACTCAAACGACAAGACCTTCGATCTCTACGAGCAGGCAGGCAAACGCGTGCTCCTCTCCTTCCACCCGCTTGCGTGGACGGAGTTCTGCGCTGCCCAGATGAAATCGCTGGAAGATAAAAGGGAGGAACTCGCGGCACTAAACTGCGTAGCGGTCGGTATCAGTGTCGACTCAGTTCCCTGCAAGAGGGCATGGGCAGCGTCGCTTGGTATTACCAAAACCCCGCTTCTCTGCGACTTCTGGCCGCACGGCTCGGTAGCAATGAAGTACGGGATCTTCCGGGACGAGAACGGGTTCTCCGAGCGGGCGAATATCATCGTGGACGAGAAGCAGCGGATTCGTTTCGTGAAGATCTACCCGGTGCACTCGGTGCCGGATATCAGGGAGATTATGGCGTTTTTGGATATTGAGATGGTACTATAACAGAATATACTGGATATCGTACGTACAAAATAAATTAGTAAAATATTAAAAATTCAGATCTTTTTTATCAAATAATCACTATTATTGGTTATTTACTTATTATGCAATAAAAAAATAGAATGGAAAAGTATAAGATCCTGGACAATTTAATAGGTCTTCTGCTTGGGGCGGGATGGAAACCCGGCTCCAATGATTGTGGAGGAGAGATGATGGAAAAAATGGTGAAATTTGCAGATTTTCTCAATCAATCTGATCTTAAGACGGGCACGATAAGCCTTACAGAAGGCGGCCGTGTGCATTATGTTCTGACTCCGAAAAATGAGAAATCCCATCTGATTCTTAATATCGTTGAGAAAAAAGGCAAGCCTAACATTCCGTTTATCGCAACGAAGGAGGAAATCAGGGATCTGGCCATGGATAATGTCTTGTTGTCAGACTTTCCGTCCTATCACGGTGCTTTTCACACCCACGGTAAAGTGGTCACGCAGAAAAAAACCCAAAGCGATGCTGAACCGAAGCCCGATACACCGGAGGATAAAAGCGTGCAGACCAAAGAAGAGGCCCAGATTTCCAATGATACACAATTGATACAGCAGATCCAGGAGATGTATAAGGAAAAGAGTTCCTGCAAGGAGTATGACGTCGGTAAATTTAATTCATTCATCGCTATTGGTTCAAAACCGATTATGGCTCGCTCCTATTTCTGCGTAGGAGGGCGACACCTCCTCTATGATCAGACGTTCTTTGGCGAAAAAACAAACACCATTGTCGGGGTGGAGTATGTCGAGACTGAGATCTACAAGAAGTTCATGTATGAAAGCGTGCAGAAGTCAACGAAAATGAGTCTGGACCTTGGTCTCAACCTGAAAAGTATGACGCCTGCCGGAGCCGCATACGGCCCTGCAATGGGCGATCCGGTTTTTTCCAATGGCAAGCCTCTCACGGATGCCAGCGGTTCGACGGTGAAATTTAACTTCGATTACCTGAAAACCTGGTCGAAACTGAAGATCGAGGCAGAAATGAAGCTCAAGGAACGGGTTCAGAACCTGAAGATAGTAACATTCCCGGCACAGTGAGGATGGAGGATAACAAGGAAGGAAAATACTGCCCGGGTTCCGGTAGAATCGAGTGAGTGGAATAAGATGTTTTTCACATGAAGGTGAGAGAAAGAGGGTAAAAAAGAGGATACTGACGAACCGGGCGTGATCCTGTCGGTATGTATTCTTCCCGTTATGATGGTTGGTATTTCAATACCACCGGATGAAACCTGTCCCGATTGTCCTCATACTCTGCCTTCCTGAAAATTCGTTATCTGATGGAGGAGATAATGGTTACAAAGAGACATCCTGATACCATGGCAGCCCGCGATGAAGCTACAGAAACAGCTTTCATTCCCATGCTTGAAAAGGATGGACGCGGGAAGATGACGTTTACCTGTCCGGAAAAGTTACCGGACACAGAGGCATACTGCTGGAAATTTTCAAACCCGGATCCATCTGCACAGTATGACTTCTGGATGATACTGACCCTCCAGCGATTGGGGGAGATGATGCTGGTAAGCCAGATGATCCCCATGAGTAACGGCCAGCTCCTGCTTTTCAGGCGTTATAACGAGTACCAGGCAATCATGAAGAGTACTTACATCAAGCAGATCCGGCTGAAGCATTCTGATTACGGCATTGTACAGATTGCCCGTATGAAAGTCCGGGAGTACTACGAAGGCATTTTCCGCATAATTTCCACTTCCAAATTCACGGTCTATCGTTTTGGTCCTGACGGGACCCTGCTTGAGATCAAGACTTCGAAAGCCTTTGAGCCGCCTCCGCTCCCCGCAGGCAACCTGGAAACGCGGAGCGTGAGCCCGAAATACGTGATAAGCCAGCTTGATATACAGGATATTTCCCCCCAGGATACCATCCGTTTCCCGGATTACGAGATAGACGCATCGGGAGATATTGTCGTGAATAATGGGGATGAATACAGAGCGGGGGGAGGGGAAGGGCAGTCACTGGACACTTCCCTTACAACCCGTCCGCCCGGCATTTACGTGGATTTTGCCCAGCAGTCCGGTTCTCCCCATCTCATTATCGAGATATTCTCTATGGTATCAGTGGGAGAAAAACCAAGGATCCTCTCGGGATTCTACTGCACCAGTACCCATTACTGTTACGAGACCGTCCGGGTGCACGTATTCCAGAAGAAGAAACGGTCCTGGTTCCACACAAAAACGAAGATCCGTATCGTGCGCGAAGAAATTAAACTGAACATTGAAGGAGTGAAGTGCTCGGATATCTGAAGAATTACCCCAATGCCGGAATGATTAGCAACACGAAGGCAAAACCTTCGCAGAACGTGTGTTGAGGACGTGGCACTGATTGCCACAGGATAGACCTCGGTGCATAATTACCGCACAAGAGAGTCAGAAATGTTCCATTGAGGGAGGAAGAGTATGCCAAAAACAAAACAATTTGAGCCTAATAAGACGGTGGAGGAGTGTCATCTCGACGAATTCGGAGACGATGATGTTGATGTAACGGGGACGAGCACGGGTGGCTTGTCGTTAGCAAAGGGAGATACCGGCATCTGGCGTTATAAATATACCAAAGGAGGACCCGGGTATCTTGGAACAACTGATGACTTGGCAGATATTGAGGATCTGCATTTTTACGGCAGTGGAACTGGAGCAAAAGTCCGCACGACACTCACCCTGGTTTTTGCAGATGGGTCTTCATCCATTCCTCTGATATGGGAGCAGGACTGGGGCCCTAATAACCTGAGAGTCTCGAATGAGGATAATGTTCTGGGAAACCTGAATGAATTATGTATCTGTGGATTCGAGATACAGGTAGAGGTTCTCCGAAGTAGCATCAATCTCAAAAGGATTGATTTTCTCTGGGAGGTAAACGGGCTGAAAACATGTGAGTGCCCAGCCAGAAAAAAACCTGGAATTCTAAAATCTGTCGGACCTGAAGATATCGACACATTCCTGGATAAAGAAACTGACAATTCAGAAAAAAAGTTTCACGCCGATAAAAAGGTCAAGGCAATCCTGAAGGAAAAACATGAGACAACTAAAAAGACATCAGGGAGAAAAGCTCCGGCCGTTCGTATCGCCAAAGCCAGAAGAGAAAAACAGGCCGAAGGGAAGAAATGGGCTCTTGTCATTGTCGGTGACCTTACGGGAAACACCTTTGTAGACCAAGCCATGCACAACACCGCGATTGAGGCGGAGAAAGATTTCACGAATCGTGGGTATACAACGGACCGCATGGACACACTCACACGGGCGATGGTTGAGCGCCTCTTAAGGAGCGGGCAGTTCACGGCCATCTGTTTCATAGGGCATGGCGGCGACATCAAAGCCGGGGATTCTGCCAATGGAACACCGGGGGACAGGGGAGGTAATGATTTCCTGTGGCCGAATGCGGGCGAGGTTATGGACTCCGGGGACGTGCAGACGTGGATGGGCGGCCGTGCCATGGACGTGGTCATCCTCCACGCATGTGTACAGGGAAGTACCAATACAGCTCAGCGATGGCAGACCGCTTTCAGCGTCAGTAAGGCAAACTTCTATTCATGGTCAGGACTCTGTCGCTACGATCGGGCTTTCTGGTGGCAGCAAATCTGGAAGTAGGGGGCATAACGGATACATGAACCGTGGATTTACAGGGTGAGAAGGGTGGATGAGGATGCTGTTGATGCACTGATGACGAGGGCTGTGAACCTGAAGCAGGAGTGGATTGATACCGGCTTTCCGGGGAGTATTGCCGGCAGGATAAAGAAGGAACTGCATGCACTCCCAGCAGGATTATCCGGAATACACAGGCACTTCCTTGAAAGTATTCGATACGATGTGGACCAGGGCGAAGTACACAATGCAGAACTGGAAGGAAGATCGATCCTTCCGGTCCGGAACTGCTGTACCGATATCCCCGGGCACATTACCTGCTTCAGGGAGCACAATGGTCTGATACATGGAGGGATCAGACATGCTTCGGGATATACCCTGACATGCCGGGCCTTTCGGCTGGAATACACACATACGGGGGACAAGGTCGAGAGGAATCATGTAGTTGCCATTGTCGCCGGAGTTTGCGAACAAAAAGATGGTTCAGGAAAAACCCGATTCGTATGGTCGACGGCACAGCGTTTGAAGAATTACTATTCCAGTACTTCTGCTGAACTCCCCACTTCCTCGTTCAGGTTCATACGTGCAGGGGAATTTATTGGCCATTATGCACCGCTAATGTGGCCGCTGGAAGTTGCTCAGGCCAAATTCCGGCCCGGCACGGAAGTAAAGGACAGCGGTCAACCGGCACTGACACCCGGGATATCATTGAGGATCATCTCGTTTGGCGGGTCACCGAATATGAACATGTGGGCGAATCCCCCGCATTATAACACGGCCGTCGAGAATGTCCTTTATAATCATAAACCCGGCTGTACTGACGGGTTTCCGATCTGCACACCATATATCACAGTCTTTGCACCGGATCCACAAATCAAAGAAACAATTGTCAGCATGGTTGGGGCGTTCCGGGAACAATACAGCAAGGGGTACCTTCCGGCTCCGCACTACTCGTATAAGAGAAACGCGGAGTGGTACTGCAAGACATTTTCGTAAATGAGGCGGAGATGACATCCAATACGATCACGGATCTTATCGCGGCAACCCTGAACAGCCGGGACCGAAACTGGGACACAGATTCATTTGCTAAACTCAAAGCCCTGTGGGAGCAGATTGACCCGGAGTCCGGAGAATTCAGGGAGATTATCCACATTCTTGACACAGAAACGCTCAGGCGGGCCGGGATTGACACCGTCAGTCTGCCGGTAATACGGAACCCGCAGGAAGTGTTTGACCCGGTAACCGGCTGTCACAGACACGGACAGACTGCCGGCCTGGTCCAGTGCCTGAGCATACCAGGACAACCCTATTTCGGCTGTATCGTCAATGTAGGGACCACCCGGGTGAGGTGTATAGCAAGGCGTAAACATACAATTTCCATTGGAGGTTCCCGATCAGAATTCTCTGATCATCACGAAAAAATTCCTCCTGCGTTCTTATCCGCCTTACTAAGGATGCGCAATGAAGAGCGTGTTGACATCGCCGGATCCTGTTTTGTCGAAAGACCTGATGGCGAGATGGTACGGTTCCATTCCCAGGGCGATCTGAACGCGATAAGCCAGACAGATTTCCTAACCCCAAAGACCGATACATGGATTGAGAAATCAAACATAGAAAAATTCCGGGAATTCTTGGAAAAAAAGAAATATTATGTTGAAGGTTTTCGCAATCCAAAGGACAGCCCCGGTTTTTATTATCCCGGCATGCTTGAACACCAGATGCCCCCAACAGGGGTGGGATGCACACAGGGTTTTGTCATGTGTTCGCCATATCTCAAGGTCGCGGTAATTGGATCCTCCATCATCGTGTGCCTGATAGGAATTACCCTTAGTAAATCAGGAGCCGGCCGTCGCAAGCGCACGGATTACGGGGGATGGTCGTGTAAGAAATTCCGTGCCAGTGAATTACCATGACGGGATTGGTGGAACCAGCTGGAAAATGCGCAGAATCGGAAATGCAGATACGATGGCAGAAACGGATTCGTTTGATACGAGAATGAGCAGGCCGATGAACCGGAGGCAGGATTGGATAGATTCCGGCTTTTCGGGAGATCGTGAGGGCAGGATAAAAAAGGAGTTGCATACGCTCCCTGCAGGAATTTCTAAAATCCACCGGTAATTTTGAGTATACGATATGACGCGGACCAGGACGATGTGCCCCGTACAGAACATGTGGGGAGAATGGTTCTTCCGGTCCGGAACATGTGTTCCCCAATCCCAGGGCACATTACCCCATTCATCGAACATAACGGCCTGATCCATGGAGGTATACGGCATACGCGCTGATATGCCGCGCTTTCCGGCTGGAATACCTGCAGAGAGATCATAAAACCGGCAGGATACATGAAGTCGCTGTCGTAGCGGGCGTTTGCGAACAAAAGGATACCACCGGAAAAACAGTTGCTGCATAGTCAACAGCAGAGCGTTTGTGGGAGTATTACACCAGTACTATCCGGGTTTACTCCCAGGCCAGACTATATCAGATGAGCGAAAAGCGGAGTGGCACTGCAAGACGTTTTTAAAAAGGATGGCTGATCTGTTTCATAATGCGATCACAGGATTAATCGCGGCAACGAACGATCTTCCTGAACCTACCCGATATAACTCAGTTCCTCGTCCTTGGTCTGCTCGCCTTCAACAATGTTCTCGATGGCTTTTTCCATCTCGGCAGCCCGGTCATTGAGGTTTGTGAGATCAACCGGCACATCGATGAGTTTTGAAAGGATGGCAAGGACGCTTGATGCAGCCATCGGATCGACAATATATCCGCTGGTCTCACCCATGAGGCAGACCGCATCGATCCCCCGCGGAGCGGAGAGGGCAAGCATCAGGCCGGCGGCCCCGACAATACCTCCACCGGGTTCTGCCCGCTGGAAGGTAACACCTGCCGCTTCGAGTTCTTCGCGGAGTTCAGGCCGGTTCACGGCCCCAAGCACCCGGGGTTCAGGGACAAGATGCCCGACACCGAACCCTCCGAGCGTATAGATACGCTGCGCCTTGACCTCAACTGCGACATCACAGTAAAAATCGGCGAGAATATAATGTCCCTCGCCCGAGGTGCTCTGGTGGTCGCCCACGAGAAACACGATGTCCCGGGTTTCGGACTGGTAGAGGTACAGTTCGTTCCGTGCAAGGCGGGCAGTCCCATTCTCATCCAGGACAACCTGCGGGGGGAAGTAGAGGGAATTGATCTCACCAATCTTCTCGGCATTCAGCACATGGATCATATACTCTGCAGCCAGTTTTCCGACCTGGCCTATCCCCGGAAGTCCCTCGATAAAAATGGGGGCATTCAGGGTTTTATCGCGAAAATTGTCGAGGTAACGGATACTGATATCCTCAATCATGTTTTGCCAGCCTGCGGTATCTGCCATACTTATCTTCGGGGGAGAAACGGGCGGGATGAGCAACGGCAGTAGGTTTCCCGCACGCAGGACAGGTTAAAGAAAGGGTATAGATATGATCTGCCGGGCACTGCCGGATCCGACCGGTCATTGACTCTTCCCGGACTTTGGTTTCTTGACGAGCTTGCCCTCGCCACCGGCCTTTTCCACCACCGCAATTGCGGCATTGGCAGCTTTCTCGATGGCTTTCTCGGCCTTCTTGTAATCGGGTGCGATCACTTTGATACGATAGGTCGGTGCTCCAAGGTACAGGAGCTCAACCTCGACCCCGCCGGCTTTCTGCTCAGCACCCGCTTTTTTAAGAGCGTTCCTTATTACCGTGATGCCATCCGGCTCCGTACAGGTGAGGGTAAGGTGCCCGGTCACTTCAACATGGGGGACCTTGACATTCTCGCCGGCCACTTTCAGGAGGACTTCAGCAACCTTCTTTGAAAGCCCGAGTTTCTTTAACGTGGACTCCGGGTCGATGACAAGGTCCTCAAAGACCGGGTAGAATGCCCCGTATTTCTTGTAGATCGTGTCCTCGAGCTCGGTAGCGGAGGTCTCGGTCTGTTCCGCAACAAACCCGAGCCATTTCTGGGCCTTGGACTCGTTCTTCCAATCGCGGATCTTCTCGCGCCGCTGGTGCTCGTTGACATCCTTTAAAGAAAGGTCAATGTGGCCACGGCTCCGGTCTACGTTGAGGACCTTGCAGACAATCTTCTGGCCCTCACGGATGTGGTCACGAATATACTTGATCCAGCCCGTTGCAATTTCAGAGATGGGGATGAGCCCCTGGCGGCCCTTGTACTCATCAAGTGAGACAAACGCTACGAAGTCCTTGACATTCTCTACAGTACAGACAACAAGCTCTGATTCCTGGGGCCACTCTCTGTCTTGCATGGCGGGTATCACTGGAGCTCTTGGATAATATCAGCCTTAAGGATTGCCTTTCCGCCGGTAGGGGTGGCAAGGTCGCGTCCGCAGACAACGCACTTGACGACCGTGCTGGCCTTCTCAAAGATGGTCTGCTCGTTCTCGCAGTCGGGACACTTTACCTTATAAAACTTGCTCCGGTTTTCCCTTATTGTGCTTACCATAACGCTCTCACTCCGTAAGTTCGAATTTCGCGACACGGTAGCCCTTGCGCAGGTGTGCCTTCTTGCAGGTGACACAGCGGTACCGGACGTTGATCTTCTTGGTCGGCTTGTCGCCACCGGGCACTTTTGAGAACTTGCCCATGTTGCCCACCCTGCCCCTGCGGGCTTTCTGGCGGTCAATCCAGTGGAGGCCGGTCGTCTTGCCTTTCTTTACCTTCTCAACCTCGTGCACCTGGTGGCTCCTGCAGAAGGGGCAGTAGGTTGTAAATTTTGCTGGCATTTTCATGAAAATTTCTCCGATAATCCTGATGTCGAATACCTATATTATTTGCAGAGATTGATATTTAAGACTATGTTGCGCTCGTACAGGACCGCAGCATTCCGCTCGGGAAGCGTCACTATATCTCCCTTTGAGAGGGTATAAATTCTCCCATCCACACCCATGAAAGATTCCATGTCCTGCAGCACCTGCACAAGGGCGCAGGGGTGGACGATGGGGATCTTTGGTGCAGACGGTGCCGCATGAGGAAGATCCTGCCCGGCGTCCTCATCATTAATCTCCCCGAAAGGCTCTTCAGAAGGTTCATCATCGGTAAAGAGCGGCAGCGGGACGTGCGTGACGTGAGGTGTGTTGTGCAGCAGGACTTCCTGGCACTGCTCGATACCCGCCGTGATCTGGTCGAACATCGACTTCTCCGGAGGGATCATCCGCTTTACTTCCTCGCGGTCGTAATAGTTGCCTTCAGCGTGCATCATGGTGAGCGCAAGGATCTTGCGCGACCGGATGGCAAACAGGTCCTGCAGAGTCTCCTTGATGGCGAGCGTCTCGTCAATGAGGGCGCGGGCGTCATCCGAGAACGGGTCGTCAATAGCATAGACCTTTTTTGTGATTGCCGCAAGCTCGGCGTGCCCCTTCTCGAAGGTGTCCGGAGCAACGGGGATAAGCCTGCCGGTCTCACGTTCCGATAACAGGATGCTGCGCAAATCATCGAGCTTCATTATCTTCCCTCATGCGATCTCTGCGGCCCCGCGGGCGCAGAGGAATACGGCTACCGCTTCCGGTACTGTAGTGATGCCCTTTTGGAGCTCATAAGTACTTCCGAGCATCGGCATTTTCATGTTGAAATTCAGGTTTACCCTGACATCCCGGTTTCCGAAAACTACGGCATCGACGAGCGGGTCGAAGTCATGGAGGTCACGGAGTTCCAGCGGCTGCACACGCATCCCGCTGCCGCCATGGAGAGAGGTGGGCATCCGTATGAGCCGTTTCGTATCGGTCGTCACCGGTTCATCGGCAAGGGCGGCCCGGTTGAGGAGACGTTTTTTAAACTCCCCCTCCTGCTGGCTGACAATGATGCCGAGAACACGGTTCTTGAAGATCATGCCCGAGGGATGGCGTTCAATCGTGGTGACCAGTTCCTCGCGGTTCTTTATAAATGTGGTCGCCGACTCCTTGCCAACCCCTTCGAGCGCAGTCAGGTGGGCCATTGCCTCTTCTGGGGGGATACTCCCCAGCCAGCAGAGGTACTCGACGAGTGCCTCACGGTAGCGGTTCTGCCAGCCGGGCGCGGAGGGAGATTTCCCCGCAAGCATCGCGGCAGGGTCGATCCCGATCCCGCAGATGTAATCGATCAGTTCCCGCCGCTCGGCGCTCCCCCAGGCCCGGAACGCGATGTCCTTGACATGGACATGGTAGCCACGGCCGCCGGAGAAGACGAGTTCGATGGCCTTCTTGTCCATGCCGAACTCGACTGTGAGCATATCAAGAAGCTTCTCCGTCTCCTCCTTGACGCGGGCGAGCATCTGGTCGTACGGCCCCCGCACGATATGGTCGGCATCGAGGTCGAAGATCAGGTCCGCCCCGCACCAGCCTTTGTCTGCCATGGTGCCGGCGTCCGGCTTCTCGTAGTATGCAGTTGAGTAGTAGGTATGCTGCGGGATGAGGTTCTGGATGTAACTGGTCAGTTCGTCCCGGCTGGCAAAGCCGATGTGCCGCCGCATCCGCATATCGGTTGCGCCCGGGTTAAAAAGGACAAAACCCCACTCCCGCTGCTCAAGCGACGAGGGTGCGACAAGTACGGTCTTTTTGTAATAGTCCGTAAACCGCTGGCGGAGAAATTCGGTTGTTGCCGGGTTCATGACAGTTCCCTTACCATATAGGGTCCCCTCCGCTCATAACCAAGCTTGCGGTAATACGGCCGGACCCCGATCCCGCTCATGATCGCAAGGTGGGCAAAGCCTGCCCCCAAAGCAATCTCCTCGGCCCTCGCGATGAGTTCCCTTCCATAATTCCGGTGCTGCCATTCGGTGGATTCGGCGTCCATCCCCACCCGGACCAGGCTGCCGTACACGTGCAGTTCCCGGAGGAGCGCAGCATTTGCAAGTTCCGGACGGTAGACCAGGGACGGGAAGCGGAGCCGGGCAAAGCCGATGAGGGAATCATCCGAGACCGCCGAGATGAAATGCTCCCTGCCCCCGCAGGCATCATACTCCAGCACGCGGATCTCTGATTCGGCAAGGGAGGGGAGACGACCGATCTCCCGGCACCGTATGCACCGGCAGCGTTTCCCGCTGGCCTTGAGCCGGTTCTGGGCCAGCTGCCGGAAGTTGGAATGCTTCGAGCCGGCTACGATCAGTTTTGCCGGGATATCACGCTGGATACGCTGGAGCCGCGTGTATTCAGGGATGAGGGACTTGCCATACGCAACGAGATCGATGAGTTGATCCTCATCATACGGGGAATAACCGCCCTGCTTCCAGAGGTGTTCGATCTCGGAGCAAGGCGTTACGAGAGTCGGGTATATTTTAAGGAAGTCCGGCCTGAAGCGGGAGTCAGAGAAGATGGTCTCGAACATCTGCTTGTCAGACTCGATGCTGGAACCGGGCATGTTGGGCATCATGTGGAACCCGACCTTTAAGCCCGCATCGCGGAGGAGCGTGTTTGCCTCCACGGTATCCGCCACCGTGCACCCGCGCCGGTTATAGGTCAGGATCGCGTCATCCACGTGCTGGACACCGAGTTCCACCTTGGTCACCCCGTAATCCAGCATCCGGTCGATGTGCTCCCGTTTGCACCAGTCGGGCCGGGTCTCGAAGGTGATGGCAACGCAGCGGATTGCGGAGTTCTCGTTGTTATCCTCGACCTCGTGGATATCCAGGGCCTGCGTGGCGGGTGAACCTCCGGGGTAGGTGTTCATCGCCTCGATGCAGCGGGAGACAAACTCCTGCTGGTACTCCACCGGCCGGGCGGTCATGGTCCCGCCCATCACGATCAGTTCCACCTTGTCCACGCGGTGACCCAGGATCTCGAACTGCTCGAGCCGGGCATGCACCTGCCGGAACGGGTCAAAGTCGTGCTCCCGGGCCCGTTTTGCAGCCGGCTCCTCGCCCGTGTAACTCTGGGGGGACTGGAACGGGTGATCGGGGCCGCCGGGGCAGGGCAGGCACTTGCCGTGCGGGCAGGGATGGGGCGAGGTCATCACGGCAACGGGCGCAACTCCCGAGAGGGTACGGGACGGCTTGACAAGCAGGATCTTCCGAAGGGTTTCCCGCTCTTCCGGCAGTGCCGCGGCTAATATGGCCGAGTTCTTCGGTACCGCAGACAGCCTATACTTCCGGCAGATATCAATCTTGACGGCAACAATGGTCGCATCATCGCCGGGAGTGAGGCCGAGGATGCGGGAGATTATCTCCCGGAATGCCAGTGCCTCGTCCATGACAGGTTTAATGTTCAGCTGCAACTTTCTGCGTTGCAGACTCATGAGAATAGTTCACCACAGGCAGTGCCTGTCCGTGGATATGAGTTACAATCTCATCCCCGAGCGTGAGGAGAGCATCTTTATGGGCTTTTTTGTCTTTGTGGATATGAACAGGGGAGATTTCAAGGGAACTGTAACGCTCCGTGCGGATTTCTTCGTTAGTGATGCCTTCGTAGTACTTTTTGATATGGATCATCAACATGTGGAGATGTAGTAACTCTTCCTTTTGCACACTATCGCCTTCTCTAATACGATCCTTTTTTTGTGGGACACATATACCTTATTGGTGAGATTTATAAAAGGCAAAATGCGGCACGGGGGATCTCTGGTTGCGCTGGCAATTGGGGACGCGTTGGGTGCGCCTTTGGAAGGATCTCCAAAACCTGAAGCGTGGCTGGCAGAAATGCGGCCCGGTGGGCACCATTTCCGGAAAAAAGGGGAAGTGACCGATGACACGTTGCAGGCCATTGCGGTCGCGGAATCGCTGGTTGCATGCAAGGGATTTTGTGAAAATGACGTTGTCCGAAAATTATCCGAATCCTATATAGTACGGCCTGAATGGTTCGGTCCTACATCAACTTTGTTCTTTGATCTTGTGCGATCCGGGACCGTGCCGCACCATGCTGCATGGCTCGTGCACAAAAGGAACCATGGCAGCCGGACGAACGGCAGTGTTATGCGGGGATTCCCTCTTGGAATCTTCTTTCCTGCACCACAGGTCTCTGAGGTAAGCCTCCGGTGCTCGGAGATCACCCACCACGACCCGGTCGCCGGCCACTGCTCCGCGTTCCTGAACATGATGGTGAGCGATATGGTGCGGGGGATCTCCCGCCAGAAGGCATTCCGGCATGCCCGGTCGCTCTGCACCGAGCCGGAAGTGCATGCAATGCTGGGCGGTTATGATGAGTATATGCCGGATCCATCCTTAGATAGTGTGTTGTGTTCGCATGCGGCGCTTCATTCATTTATGCATGCAAAGTCCCTTGAGCAGGCTATCCTCTCCGCAGTCAACCTTGGCGGCGACGCGGATACGGTTGGTGCATGTTGTGGTGCACTGGCGGGGGCGTACTGGGGGCTGGGGGCTGTGCCTGTACGGTGGAGCCGGGATCTTGAAGGGTATGAACGGCTGGTGCAACTCGCGGAGCGGGTGTGGGAGGGGCGGGTGAACCGGAGAGGTCCGGTGTAATCGCCTTAAAAAAACTGGTTTTTTTACGGGATCTTTGAAAGAAAAATGTGGCAGGGGATTACTCCCCCGCCGTTTGTTCCCATTGCGTTACTTTTCCTCTCCCGACTCCATGTGGTCGAGGACCCGGTCCCACATCACCAGCAGGCCGGGAATGATCACGTAGGCAAGGAGGCCGGCTCCAAGGAAGGCGCCGGTGATGATGAGTTCGCTCTCCATCTTTCGCCACCTCACGCGAGGGCAGGAACGCCGTCAGCCCAGGTCTCGATCACGGCCCGGATTGCATCATCCTCGTAGGAGGAGATGGTGACCTGCTGCCGTGAGAAATTCACCATGTACAGCTCGCCGTTGGGGTCGTGGCATTTCAGGGTTGCCGAGAAATTGTCGGCTCCTTCGTTGTGGACCGGTGTGCCGGCATGGGCTGCGATGTTTGCAGTGTTGGCGAGTACAGCAGTAATCCCGGAATTGTAGCCGGCGATCGCGTTGTAACTCTCCGAGCCGATACCGATGCTCTTTGCCATGCTGTCCTGGTACACGAATTTTGCCGTGTAGGACTCCTTTGTCTTTTCTACGGGCGGGTGGTTGGTGCCCGAGCTCATATACGATACACACCCGAACGGGTTGTTCAGGATAACGGACTGGATGATCGCGTCAAACGCGGCCACGTCCGCAATCGGGTTCGCAAGTTTGCGAACTGCGCTTTTCACGTTGGTGTTCTGTGTGAAGTCTGCCATTTTAGGTTCTCCATTCTGTTGTCTTGGAGAGATTCTCCGAACCTCTCTTTTCTGCGTCATCAGGGCCCCTTTGACAAAACAAAATGGGAGCGGGGCATATAACCGACTCCACTCACCAACCTAATCCAAAGCATATTCATGCCCGGTTGCGTGAACCGGGGCATGAGCAGTACGCGATTTGCGTACAGCCTGCCTGATCACCTCCGTTTCTCCTTTCGCCTTCTCTGCCCGCATTTCCTGCCATCCTTCCTGCATGGTCTCCACGTTCCAGATACCGCCGCGGAAGACCCGGTAGCGGAGGAGCCCGGCGGCCCGCGAGAAGAGCCAGAACTGGATGTTGTCGGCATCCGAGTTCCAGTATGGCTGGAGTTCCAGCACATCCCGCGAGTGGTACGTTCTCACCCCGGCCGCGTTCATCACCTCTTTCCGGGTGCGGATGACTTTAAGGGAGAGATTCTCCCTGCCCCGCCGGGCTATGATATCGAACGGCAGATCCGGATCATCGACCTTCCCGACAATCCAGCCCCACTCCTTCAGGATGCGGGCAGCTTCCGTGACGCCGGCAGTGACATTCCTCCCGGCCGGCTTTGTGGCGTTTGTGTTCCCCGATCGTTTCCTTCCCGACCGCACACCGCCGTGGCTCTTCCTGGTCTTCACGGTACAGTGGCGATCATTCGTTACAGCCCGGGAGGTCCGGCCGGTACATCCTGTACCGGCCGGGACCTGGCCCGGCTCTTCGTGACCCTCAGGGTCGATAACCTCGGTTGTCATAATCCATTCATCCTTTTACAGCGTTTTTGTTCCCTGTTCTCCTGCGGTGCCGGCTAAAGCCTCCGCTCGTCCGAATTGTGGTAAAGATTGTGCAGTCTGCACGGGACTTCACGGCCGCAGATACTCAAGGACAGATCAGTACTCAGGTAGGAACCCACCCGGGGATCCTCCTTGGCCGGAATATTGAAAAGTCAGTGGCACGTGCCGGTATTTGCCGGGAAAACAGGACCGGCCGTGGGAGAGAGACAGCTCTTCCCCATGCCGGCGATACACTCCCACAAGGTGCGAAGCAGGATTTCGGGAGCGTCTGCGGGACCCTGTTCGAGGGTATCGAACTCACCGGGGGCGGGGGATTCTGCCCCGGCCGGTGTCGTATCCACACCAGGATCTCCGTTTGACATTCTCCGGGCAATCCACGTCTTCTGTGCAGCATGCGCTACACACACGAGAATCACCTGCATGAGTAATATCCTCGCAATGCATTCCGCCTCACCCGGCGTGTGTGCTATCCGCCGGATGTTCGTCATTACGAGGTGTCTGAATTCACGTGGCATTGTGATTAGATCAGGTTGTAAAATATTGTATATATATTTCGTGGTTGAAGCGTTGCGTATTATTTTAAGGAGTTCCAATACACTTTCGGCGGAAGCGCCGGATACTGGAGAAATCATGATAATATAAGTGTTATTCCGCTACCGGGGCAATCCCATCGGAGTTATTGAATCCGCCAGCAGGTGGAACAGGTATCCAAGGAAAAAGCAGGATACAAGATAAAACCCTGAAAACTCTGAAAAAAATGCAATAACAAGAGCAATAAGTGCCGTTGAGCCAAACAGGAGAATCATTGCTACGAGTACCCCGACACTATGGAATAACCCCCGGTGCCGGAAACTGGTCGCAGGTTCAATAATATCTGGAATTATCGATCCAATTACAGCCGCTCCCACACCCCAAATCCACGCATTATTTATCGAACTGACAATGTTACCGATAAAATAAGCATAGACGAAAAACGCAAAAACTCCGATGAAGATATGCTCGCGGGAATTCATTTCTGATTTTCATCTGAATCTCACGATAATTAACATCACGGCATGTGTGGTGAAAGTGCCACTGAATGAATGATTATCTCAATAAAACCTGAACCCTTCCCTCTTGAACATCTCCAGGTGCGTAACACAGGGAATCCCCAGCTTCTCGCAGACATCAGGTATCTTCTCAATCTCGGCATCCCGTAGGGCAGGATTCTCACCCAGCTTTCCCTTTTCTTCAGCAACGACAACGATAGTCCGCGTCTCAAACCGGGCCTGCTTTGCCAGTTTCATTGCCAGCCCGACAACAAAGGGATCGGCGTGATCGGGTCTCTGGGATAACGTATGTGCCGTCCGGGGAAACGTGTTGACAACAACCCCCGTTGTCCCCCATAATTCGGTGGTAATACTCTCGAACATCCTGCTGTGACGATTCACCCAGTCAGTCAGCTCATCATCCTGCCGGTTGATCTCGGTTTTCACAAATTCCGGGGCAACGACCCTTCCATCCCGGATAAGTGTTTCAAGATCCTTCCAAATCCCCGGCAGGGTTTTCCGTGGATAGCGTTTGTGGATCTCAATGAGGAATGACGTATCAACAACATACAGAAAAGCAGGATGCGCCGGTTCTGACATTTATACGCCTGTCGATTCCTGGAACTTTTCCAGGTGCCGGAGTTTCACATCGAGATAATCAAGGGCATCGCTGCTGCTGATATGGCCTTTCCGGACATTTTCCATGACAAGGGAAACATAGCCGGCCCCTTTTTCCGCCACGCAATTTTTGTCCAGGCGAATCCCAAAGCCACCCTTTTCCTCATCGCCGGCCTGCCCGGTCACCTGTTTCTTCTTCGCCTCACGCAGGGCGAAATCTTCGCGGAGCTTTTCCCGGCCCTGGATAAATTGTGATGATGAGATCTGCTTCAGGGTAAGCAGGCGCATCAGCCCGGCCTCATCGCTGATCAGGAATTGTTTTCTTATCGAACCAGCTGCCCGCAGGTAATTCCCGGAAGCAAGTGCCTGCCTCACTCCGGCATTATTTTCTATATCTTCCCGGGGGGCAAGGAATGCACCGGCAAAATGATTGCACCAGCGTTCGATTGGTGCATATTCTTTGAGATCGTCCTCCCCCTGATTACAGATAACGGGAATATTCAGGAGAATGTGAGCATATTCGTGGAACAACGTGAAGAGCCGGGCCCGATCCGCATCTGCTGAATTCACCACAATGACATAGAGCTCACCATCGGTAAGGGAAAAACCGCGGGCATCCCCTGCGGGCATTGTCGTTTTCAGGACGGAGATGTTCTGCGATTCAAGCCATCCTCTCCATATCTCAAACGCTTTGACGGGAGTCATTCCCGGAGTATCCCCGTATATCAGGAGTCCTGAACGCTCACGTTCTTCCTGTGCTGCTTTTTCAGGATCGTCTTTGATCGTCCGTATCTTCAGGGGAACCTGTGAGGAAATATGCAGATTTTCCGTCAACTCATGATGAATTTCCTGGATTCTCCGTGCTTTGCGGATAACGAGGAGCAGTTCTTTTGAATAACCCGGTTCTGCACCATGATGCCGGCGGAAATCTTTGGGGAGCTGTGGCTCTTCCGGAGGATTAGCCAGAAGAAACGCTGCAAGGGGTCGCTTGAACATATCAGCCAGATGCTCGACTTTCGTAAGCGGAACAACCGGCTTATGAGTGCCTTCGCACCATGACTGGACAACCCGTTCGGATACGCCAATTTTTTTGGATATATCGGATGGAGTAAATCCCGAACTACCGCATAACCACCGGAATACATCTGGCGCGATGACAACATTGGGAGCGGAACGGGACATAGAACTATACAAGAGATTTTTTTATAATCTATTAAAAGATACCCGCCGCTGGCTGTGAAAGTGATACCCCCCATCCAAAAAAAAACCTGCCAGGGGGTCCTCAATGTGGCCCGGCAACACAAACCGGTAATCCCCGGAAAAAAGGGCCGGACGGGAGAGTGACGAAATCCTCCCCCAAAATCCGATATACTGTCACAATGCAGCGAACACCCAGCCGGGGGGCCCATAAGATCCAGCCTTGCTTCATTGATTCCTGGAGGAATTGTGGTGAGAACTCAATAGTCTCACCAATCACATCCTCGTCAGGATCTCCGCTGGCCGGTTTTTTAAGTGTCCAGCCGTTCGTGCAGTTGGTCATGTACATGCAGGGATCGGCTGCATGTGCAGGAACCTCCTGTTGTACAGAACATTGTGACAGGATAGAATCGTCAAATGGAACAGATATATTTTCTAACGCAATTCTCTACCGGAAATGAATGCTCATTCATGCACCATTCACCATATCGGATCAAATCTATTAAAAAAACCGGATGGTGGGGGGTTCCCGGCCTACCCCCCTCCCCCCATAAGCGCTAACTTTAACAAAACCATTATCTATTGAGGGGGGGATAGGAATCATAAGGTAATGAGATGGCGCGGATAAAAACAGATGGTGACTGGAAATTTCTTTTACACTTTCTACCCGAGGGGTGGGAA
>JALOBP010000054.1 GCA_023228295.1 Methanoregula sp. | reverse complement strand
CCGGTTTGATCGTCTCAGTAACGCTAACTTGAGGACAATTATGATAAAAAGATCGGGGGGACTTCTTTGCGGGTATCTGGATAATTACGATTTTTTTTTAATTGGTTTTTGGAACATCTGGTGAATGTTCAGGTACAGACCACCCTGTTCTGGAGAATTGATTTTTTACGCTCTTGGGGGTTCAGACCCACGGTTTTTGCCCCCGCCGCTGTGGCACATCCCTGTTGCGATAACGACAAGTTACCTGCATGCGCAAATGATGGTATTATTATTCCCCATTCACTCCCGTCATACTGCGACCCGTCCCCCAACGGGGAAGCCGCCCGGGGAATGTATCATCTTGTCCCTCATACCTGAATTATCACGGCACACAAGAGCAGATTTCCAGCATGAGTAATTTTCCGGTAATAATTTGCCGTTGGGCGCGACAGAATAATCCTAAAGGGGTTTGGAACGGAGCCTCCATAACTCATTTGCAACAGTATGATGCACTGACTTAAGCTCGTCCTTTCGCTGTCGCAACAATCTTCTCCGCCAGTTTTCTGACGGCTACCCGTGCCAGGCTTGTCGCGGGGATCTGTGAGACCGGCCGGGCGTTCAGGTCGGCTTGTTCAACCAACGGATCATCAGGGATTATTGCAATCGGTTCTTCTCCCCCAATATCGATCGGGGCGGCCCCTCCCTTGTACTGGTTGAAGACCACCTTGATCTTCTCCTTCTCAAGACCGATCTGGATTGCGATCTCGCGGATGCGGGCAATCGTCCGAAGACCCCGTGCTCCCGGATCACTGACAATGAGGAGCAGGTCAGGTTTGCCGATCGTGCCCCGGGCGATATGTTCCATGCCCGCTTCAGTATCAATAATGATGAAATGGTAGTCCCGTTCAAGTTCGCCCATGCATTCCGAGAGAAGGTCGTTGGCAAAGCAATAGCATCCGCTCCCCTCCGGCCGTCCCATGGCAACAAGATCGAAGCCTTCCTCCTCGACAAGGGATTGCCGGAACCGGAACCGGACATAATCATGGCGGTTCATGCCCGGAGGTATTTGCCGGCTGAATGCCTCTTCCCGCATGCTGCCGAGCGTCTCATGGACGGTAACACCCAGTGCTTCGTGCAGGTTGGCGTTCGGGTCGGCATCAACTGCAAGAACCGGAGTCTCGTTCAGGTCCATAAATGCCCTGACAAGAAGGGAGCTCGTGGTGGTTTTTCCTGTCCCGCCTTTGCCGGACACGGCAATAGTAAAAGGTTTCCCTGGCATGGCTGTTTCTCCGTTGCGGTGGATCGTGGTCACGGGTTTTTTGCCCGGATACGACGCGAGATCTCGGCCGCTGCACCCATGATGGCAAGCGAACCATCCCGGTCTGCAAACCGGATCCCGCAGCTGGGCGTGATCATTGACTGGGCATCAAAAAGTTTCACCGGCATACGGGTACAGAGCTGTGTCCGGATGGCAAAATACTTCTCGTACAGGGAATCAACCGTTTCCGTGGCATAGATCTTGTGTTCCGCCGGCACGATGCCCCACGCAATGACACCGCCGCGTTCCATGTACGAGACGAGCGTATCGGCATAGAGCAGGAACTCAGTTGCCGTTGCATAGGCATCCAGGGAAATGACTGCGGGTTCAAGGC
This sequence comes from Methanoregula sp., assembly GCA_023228295.1. GTDB lineage: Archaea > Halobacteriota > Methanomicrobia > Methanomicrobiales > Methanospirillaceae > Methanoregula. The sequence continues at coordinate 20,193 of JALOBP010000054.1, read as the reverse complement.
TGACGACAAATTCCCAGTCCGTATTGGAACAGCAGTGGACCCCCAGTCCGCCGTCAACCATGGATGCAATGTCTGCCCATCCTGAACGGACGGTCTCCTTGTCGACCGGGACAACGGATGATCCAAGCGAGGCAAGGTAGGGTTCGTTAAGGACAACCAGGGTATCAGTAACCCCGGTGTTTTTCAGCATCTCCTGCTCGCACCAGCGTGCCTTGAGGGCAATCATCTTGGAGAGGACATCAGCAAGCTGGGAATCGTAATAGATAGGCCTTTTATTGGCATCCACAACCTGCATCCCGAACGTGATCGGACCGGTGACCTGGCACTTAAGCACATTTGCCGTTGAGAGGTTCCGCGTCATCATCTCGATAAATGCGGACGCATATTCCTTGTGGAGGCCATATGCAGCATAATTTCCTTCGACAAAATCCATGTACACCTTTTCCATTGCTGCAGTCTGGTCTTTGGTGCTGTCGAATAAGAGACGATCATCTCGGATAAGGCGGCCCGGCAGTTGCTCAGAGTCATTAAAGACAATACTCTCCATCTGGCTCCGGTCGGGGAGCGTGGGTATATAGGGAAAATCCGGGAAGATGGAGAGGACATCGTCACATGCCTGGGCCGGGTCCGTGTGAGGCAGGGCACCGACACCGGTTGCTTTTGAATGGGGAGGTGGGATCATCTTTGCCATGTGTCTCACTCCTTCCGGATCCGGCAGGTCTCAAGCATCTTCTGGACGTTCGGGAAGAGGCCAAGGTCAGTATGCGGGAGGAACGTGCTCGATGTGTATTCGTCCATAAACGAGTTCTCGGCATTGAGTTCGATATAGGCAATTTTATGAGCAATACTGTCGAGTGTCTTTCGCGCCCTGCGGTTGATGAGCGCGATATTTGCGCCGGTAATTGCACCATTGCCGATGTTTTTGATCTGGTTGATCTCAATCTCCGGGATGAGGCCGACCGTTGTGGCATTCTTCTTGTCAATATAATTGCCAAATGCACCGGCAAAATAAATCGTGGCGATCTCACGGTGGGATACACCGGCCTGTTTCATCAGGGTAACGCAGGCAGCGTGGATCGAGGCCTTGCTCATAATGAGGTTCTTGATATCGTTCTCTGTGATTACAATGTCCTTGCCGATATCAGTCTCCTTTGCCCATGCAACAACATACTCCGGGAAATGGTTGGTTTTGCGCAACCGCGGATTGCGGATGTCCGTGTTTATGCGCCCGGTCCGGTCGATAACGCAGGCAACAAGGAGCTCTGCAAGAAGATCGATAAGGCCAGACCCGCAGATCCCTTTTGGTTTGAGGTTGTTGATGGTTGAAAATTTCGGGGTGAGCGTGGCAGGGTCGATGGTTATCTTCTCAATTGCACCAGGATTTGCCCGCATGCCGAAGAGGACTTCCCCGCCTTCAAGGGCCGGGCCGGCAGCACCTGCGCAGGAAAACATCCATTCATTGTTTCCGAGCACAACTTCGAAATTGGTGCCGATGTCGATCAGAAGGGAGATTTCTTCGCGTTCTCCCATGCCGCAGGCAAGGATATCCGCAATAATATCGCCACCGATAAAATCGCTGACTGCCGGGAAGGTAAGGAGGCCCCCGTTCGGGTTACAGGCAATGCCGATCCTGCTGGATGTGGCCGACAGGGCCCGGCGCACGACCGGCACATACGGCTCAGCGATCATGTACGCCGGATCGATCCCGAGCAGCATGTGGGTCATGACCGTGTTGCCGGCAACAATAACCTCGTAGATGTCATCACGGTCAATCCCTGCGGTATTGCAGGCTGAGGTAATGGCGGAGTTGATACTCTCGGTTGCCAGGGCCTGGAGGCGGGTGAGGCCGTTTCTGCGGGCAAAGTTCACCCGTGCAAGGATATCCTCCCCGCAGCTGATCTGCTTGTTGTAATTGGATGCGACCCCGACAACCTTGCCGGAGACCAGGTCCCAGAGATACACGACCACGGTCGTTGACCCGAGATCAACGGCAGCACCATAAATGCGCGAAGACGTGTCATTCTCCTGGAGATCAAGAAGACGGTATCCGCCCGGTACTAGGCCAATGGTTGCCGTGACTTTCCAGTCACTGTGACGGAGAATAGACGGGATCTCACGGAGCATCTCGATCGGTGCGTACATCTTCTCTGCAACCGGCCCGCCGTTTTTCTGGATCCCCCACAAAAGCCGTGACAAATCCGGGGACGGGTCGCTCAATGACGGGGGATGGAGTTCGACATAATATTTTCTTACCGAGGGATGGAAATCTATCTCGTTGTCGAGACCATCGATAAGGATCTTCTGTTCCTGGATAAGAGTACTGTCGGGCACCATCACCTGAAGGTCGCCCTGCACGAACGTCTCGCAGGCAAGGCATGCACCTTTTGCCAGTTCAGCATCTGAAAAAAAACGGTTATATTTCTGCTGGTCGAATTCGGTCCTGCCGGACTGGATATAGACGACACACTTGCCGCACTTGCCCTGCCCCCCGCAGACAACATTCATGTTGAGGCCGGCACGCTGGGCTGCATCGAGAACGGTTGTACCGCGTTCAACGTCGATCTTACGGTAGCTGGGGATAAATGTGACCGTGCGCATGGCAGATGTTCCTGAATTTACCATTGGGAAATATCAGGGATATATCCTGCGGTGAGAACACGGGGGAATAAACAAAAAAACCTTATTTAATTCATAAGAGAACTCACCGGAAAATCCTTTCTTAAAAAAAGGGGGGGGAAATCAGCAACTGCCGGAAGTTGCGGCAGAAACCCCGGAGAGGGGGGTCTGGCATTCTTCCGGTGCGGTCTCAAAGCTGTTACAGATTGCCTGCTTGAAGGCTTCCGGATTACGTGCGCCGGAATATTTTATGCCATTGATGATGAGGGTCGGTGATCCACCGGCATTATTGGCAATTGATGCATCCGCATCGGTTTTCAGGAGTTCAACTGCATCGGTCCCGGCACTGCATGAAACTGCGGATGCATGATCGATCCCCAGTGTTGAGGTTACATTCACCCGGCAGGTCTCCAGAGCCGCACTGTTCTGCCATTGCGGGTAGCATTGTTCATTGAACATGCGCAGGTATTCCCAGTATTTCCCGGGTTCTGTTTTCAATACACATGCCTGGAATGCATCTTCTTTTGCCTCGGAAACACCATGGAGCGATTGCACGGAATCGATGGTCTCTCCGGTCAGTGTCGTAATGTACCTGATGCGGAAGTCGGCTTTCTCACCCAGCAGGTCATAAACCGGCCGCATCACAGTCTCAGCCTGCGTACCAAAGGGGCAGAATGACATGACATACAGGTCAACTTCCGGACGGGCAGTCTTCACCGGGTCTTTTGCCGGAGTGGATGTTGACTGTGCTGCGTTCATATTGAGGGCACCACCAGCAAAGAGAAGCGAGCAGTCCCGCGAGGTATACAGGGACATAGTCTGTGACTGGTAACTTACTTTTACTTCATAGAGCCCGTGAGCTTCACTCACCGATACAAGAGAGAGCGTGGTTCCCGGCTGGACAAGGTTGGAATTTGCATATATCACGGCTTTCTGGGCACAGGTTTGTGCCGGGATGACGCTGTCCATTCCCGGGGTTGCACCCATGGCAGCAACCATGATGAGGAGGATGAGAATGAGAACAATTCCGAGTATCGCTGCAATCATCCATTTGCTGAAAAAAACAGTCTCTTTCGTCGATGACGTGCTGTCACCAAGTCCTGTGGATCTGTGATCCGGTCTTTCAGTTCCCGTCAAAAATATCCTGTAGTACTATCCTGGATAAGGAATAAAAAGTATTGGATCTGGTTTTTAACTCCATCTCCGGACAATCATGACTTCCGGTGAAGGAAAACGCACCGGGCCGGTACGTGACACCGGTTTTAGACGAGATTCATACGGCAGGTAAAATTATTGGGCCTTTTCTTTCTGCCACTCTTCATGAAGATAATCGCCGATCTCCGCTGCATCGCGGGGGCCGACTAACACTTTCCAGCCGGTTGCCTCCTCGATCCGGCCTGATAAAGGAGACGCGTAGCCGGGAATGATCATCTTCCGGTGCGAGACCTCTTCCTCAACCGAGAATTTCTTCAGTGCATCGCGAACGAGCATCTCGTTCAGTTTGCCCGCGGCAACGGCAGTCAGAACGGATAGACCTTCTGTATCAACAATCAGCATATAACAGGGAATCCGGCTGGATTCCAGGTATCCCTGGAGCGTAAAGAACGTGAGCGAGAAGTTCACAGTCATCAGCACCGGCGCGTTCTTATCCGGGGTGCCGACCCGGTACAGGCCAGGGGTCATCTGGATCGGTTTCTGGGGATCAGTATAGATATTCTGGCGGAGCGTCAGGGCCGCTTTTGCCGGGCCCGGCATGAGGGGGCGGGTGACAATAACCGAGGCATACCGGGTAATTCCAAGGGCAAGTGCGGCATCCTGGCAGCATGTCCCCGCGGCATCAAGATAGACCGGGTACCCGAGTTCCGGGACTGCCCGGGTGATGGCCAGCTGCCGGATTGCGGTTGACCGGCTGATATATTCACCAAGGGTTGCCGGCCGGGGGTCGAGGACGAGATCCTGTACGCCTTCTGCAATGCAGTTCCTGACCAGTTGCACAAGACCGTCAAGGGTGGCAGACCTGATGACGAGCGGGCATCCGTGCTGTTTCGCAAGACTGCACATATCCCTGAAGTTTTCTGCCGTTGCTGCATGCAGCAGCGGGCGGTAAGTCCCGCAATGGACCAGTGCAGCAGACTGGGCGGCCGGGTTCTTCGCGATGAGTATGGGTGGGAGGTGGGCCTGTTCCTTCTCGACTGCTGCAACAGCATTTGCAAACGCCTCGGGAGACCCGCTCGTGTTCTCAATGGCTATGCCGTTGAACCGGAGCTCGGTGCCGACACGGGTCAGCGTATCGTCCCGAACCCTGCGGGTTACCGCCGCAATCTCCTCCGGGGACATGGTGTCATCGACCTTGAAGACGATACCGGGCGGATGATAGAAAGTCTTCTCGTGCCGGTACAGGACATTCTCCTCCCCGACCTTGATCAGCCGCTCTCCAAAACCAATCCTTACAAGACGGATGGGGGGCCGGGTCGATGCCCCGAGCATGGCCTTTGCCTGGTCGTCAAGGTACGGGCAGAGATCGACATCGGCTTTTCCGCCAGCCAGTTTCATGGCAAAGGTGAGGCAGGTCGGATCCCCGCATTCCTTGCAGTTCTTCTTCGGGAGGAGCTTGTAGATATCCAGCGCCTTGAGTGCCATCTCACTGCACCTCCGCAGCATCCGGGTGTGTTTTCATATCCGCAAACGCTTCCCGTAGCAGGCCGATTGTCTTCGGGTGACGAATGCAGATGATCTCTGCGCCGGCTGCTGCCGCAGCGATCCCGGTATAAAACTCCCATGCAACCGCAACGTCGCCAATGGATGCAGGATCGGCTTCCCGGACTTCCTTGATTGTGAGCGTGTCGGCAGCCGAACAGATCATCGGCATTGCAAGATCCGTGTCCCCTTTAAGAGCGGAGAACCGGATCCGCTCCATGGCGGAATATGAATATTCAAACCCGTACCCGAGCGAACCGGTATAAGGGTCGATGACAATGTGGTCCCGCGGGACACCGATCTCCCGCAGGAGGATATTGAGCTGCTTGGCAAGGTTGATGTCGATAGGTGACTGGGCGATGATGGAATGGTTAAAGGCAAGTGCCGCGGCAGCAATGCTCCGGTATCTCCCTGCCTCGGCGGTACCGAGAAGGAGCCGTTCTCCCTGCCCGGCCTCGCCGCATTTTAAGAAGACCTCACTGTCGATCTTCGGCTCGTTGCTGCCCTCGATGATAAGCGGCAGGCCGGTTGCCGAGAGGACCGACTCAACCACGGTTCCGACCGATCCGATATCGGTAAAATTCCGGGCCCTGGTGCTGGTAAGGTGGAGCCGGATGAGATCTGCCTTGTAGTCATTTGTGGCAGTCTTTGCCCATTCCGCCGGGTTGTTCACCAGGTCCCCACAGTAGTCTTTGATAATCGGTGACCATAAAACCGGGTTATCGCAGATCTCAAACGCGATGAGTGGAGTGGGCGATGGTGCGGTTTCTTCCAGGAACGGTATGGTTGTTCCGCCTCCAATCCGGTACGATGTGCTGCGTGTCCCGCCATCAGCTTTCGTTGCCCCAAGCGTGACATCGCCGATTGTTCCGGTCCATCCAAAGGAAAGATCGTATGCCATGGTCCTTCCTCACACCAGCGGCTTCATGGCAAGGGCCGGGTGCTGCACGCGCTCAAGGAAAAGGGTAAGATCTTCGATGGTGGTTGCGGCATTTTCGTCGGCAATTTTCTCAAAGAAACCGGCTTTTCCCTGGTCAGCCAGCTTCTTTTCAAGACGCACTTTCAGTTCTTCCTTGAGGGCCGCCGGCATCCAGACAAGACGTTCGATCCCGTCCTCGCCCTGCAGGAACCGATCGGAGAGAACATAGTTCTTCGAGATTCCGGCAAAACCCGGTGTCTGGGCACCCCCGCCGATTGTTCCCGCAAGCGTTGAGAATGTCATTCCTGACGGGGTTATTCCTGCGTATTCCCGGTTCACGACCATGATGCCATTCACTTCAGGAAGCATGAGGGCGATTGCCTCAAAACATCCGCAGCAGGTCATCGGGAATTCCATGACGCTGTACAACGAGCAGCGATCGATTTCGCCATGGCTCGCCTTTTTGACAAACCGGTTTACCCCTTCGAACTCGCCGTTCTGGACATTGATTGCAGCCCCTTTCTCGATGGGCTGGTTCGCACCTGAAGGGGACATCTCGAACGCAATCCTGCCGTCAAGCCAGCTGATGGCCCCGCAGAGTGCCGGCCGTTCCGGCGTGATGACGCAGACATGGTTGGGGGCAAATGTCTGGCAGAGCGTGCACGAATAGTACGTGTTCACGTCCTTGTCCTTCATGCCCTTGATCCGGGCATCCCGCTCATCGTATACCAATTCCGCCTCTTTCTTTGCCTCCAGAACTTTTGCAGCGTCGGTGATGAGCGTGACAGAAACCGCATCGATGAGTGCAGGGAAATCCATCCGGAACTTACTTGCCAGAAGTTTGCCGATATGCTCAATCCTCACGCCTTTTGCCACGGACTCCTTCGAGAGCCGGACCCAGACGAGATCGCGCTGGGCCACGTGCCACGAACCCTCGCCATAATTGACAAAGTTGTGGATCCGGCGTTCGAGCACCGGTTCGTAATCCTTTTTCATGGTCTTTCCGGCAACATCGATGATGATACCGAGCGGGTTTGCCGATCCCTCTTTCATGGAATCGATCTCGGGGCCGATGACGGTAACCTTCCCGTCCACGACATCATTTGTATCCTGCATACGGAGGAGCTCGAATGCGGGCGACCTTCCGCCGCCAAATTCGACATACATCTCCTCTTTCCGGATACTCTTGCCCTCAAACGCGGGCGAGCAACCCATAGGGATAGGAATGGCAGTCACATTGACCCGGATGCCTTTCTCCTCCATGCCCCGGCGGACAATCTCGTCCGGTTCTGCGGATATCCATGTGCCGCCCTCGTACCCTCCGGCAGAAAGGATCGGAAACCCCAGGACACGCATCCCGTCAACAAAGACAATCTCTTCGGAAGAAAGACCGGGGAAGACTATGACGATTGCCTTTGCACGCTCTGCTGCATACGTGATAAGGCGCTGGGTGTCCCCGGGTGTAACGCCGCCAAACATCATGGCAACCCGGGCCACTATATCTACAAAATGGATCCCGTACATGGGGGTTGAGCCGAGCGGAATGAGCCGGTAATCCAGCCCGAGTTTTACGCCGGCCCCGGATAAGGAAGGAATAACATCACCGGCAAGGAAGGTGAGCATGTATTTTTCCTGCAGTTCCCGGCAGACAGCTGCTGCACTCCCCCCGCTTTCCGGTTTTCCGACAAGGAGGGCGAGACCAAGGATGCTCCCGTCAACGAGTGAATACCCGAGCTTCCGGATAACCGTATCGCTGATGAAGCCGGTATAGGGTTCGGCCTCTTTTCCGGCGGATGCGGTGTGCGCTGCGAGGAGGCATTCCGTGGCAACGATCGGGTTGTTGCCGGTCTTCGTGTACACATCGAGTGCCGCAGCCCTGTCATGAACAGCAATGCCGGTCAGGGCAAACGATATCGGAAGGTGATATGCAGTATCTTCATAAGAGAATGATCCGGATAGTCCAGGAACTTTTGCCTGCAACAATCCGTCACCTTCTTTTCTGGCCAATTCCACGTCGGTCATTGTCCTATCCCTCTGATCAGTGGGTTACCCTGTATGATAGATATACTTTCGTTATAAGGTAAAATAAAAAAAGGTTCAATTATGCCGCCGATCTTAAAATGGAATGCGGTTGATAAAAATATATATTCGCTTTTAATGATAATCTTGTACGCGGAAAGGGACAAAAATGGGAAACAAAAGAATAAGACCGCAGTTTTTGACAATAATCCTGCTTGCCGCACTGGTGGTCATTGCCCTGCCGGCCGGTGCCGTGAACGGGACAATCAGTATCGGATACCGCGGATCCGGCGAGGCATATATCGGGGAGACAATTGTCTTTGATGGTATAAACACGTTCAGCGGCACCACGCTCGCCCGGATAACCGGACCCGGCCTTCCCCCGGAAGGCGTCCCCATCTATAATCTCAATGGAAAGGCCGGATCGGGGAATAGTATCCCGGTTGATTCAACCGGTTCCTGGAAATTCGGCTACTATACGGGCACGATAAGGGGAATAGAAAAACTCCGGACCGCACGGTATACCATCACGGTCTTTGACAATACCTGCCCGGATGAGACTGCAGAAGTCTCGGTCCTTTTGAAGATACCTGCGTTTTATGTTGTTGCATCTTCCAGTACCGCAATTTACGGGGATTATGTCCAGCTGACTGGATACGCAGAGAGAGATGTCACCAGTGTCAATTTTATTATTACAAATGAGGCTGGCAACATCGTCAATCAGTACGACTCGTCCGTGAGTTCTTCTGGCTATTTCAACCGGGGATTCCATGTCAATATGGAGCCGGGTGTATATACAATCACCATGACGAGCCCTTCGGTGAGAACAACATCCAGTAATTATCTGGTGGTTGAAACTGTGCCTGGGCAGGCAGCATCTCCGGTACCAGCAATTCCCGGGTCCGCTACCATTGGCCCGGGGCCGGCAGTCCCCCCGGTCACTGAGCCAGTTGATACCGGCACGGGATCGATCTCGGTCACATCCAGTCCGCTGGGTGCAACGGTCTTCCTTGATTCCGCAATGATGGGGCAGACACCCTATGAACTCGACCAGGTCTCATCCGGCAACCACCTGGTCGAGATCAGGGCCCCGGGATACCAGACATATTCAGAGCAGGTGACGGTACGTAACGGCGACGCAAAAAATGTCAGCACGATCTTGTCCAAAACCTCCGCGTCCACGCCACTGTCTCCCTGTACGGTCCTTGGTGCAATGCTTGTTTCCCTTGCGCTCATCCTAGCCACGGTCCGTCGCAGGATCCCCTGATCCTGTTTTCCCCTGACGGTTCCTGCCAATTCCTGTACCTCCCACGGGCAGAAGGTTTTTCGATTCCAACAACGGACGGTAGTACCACAACCGGGGTATGATTCGTGAAAAATTTCTCCTTTATAGCCCATATGCCGGATACACCCGGCTCGCTCCACCGGGCTGCCGAGATCATCAAAAAATATGACGGGAACATCAACCGGATCCAGTTCGATCGCAGGATCGATCCCGGAACCGTCTTTTATGAAGTGACTGCCACCGGTGAAGCATATGCTGCCATCACGCGGGACCTTGCCGCGATCGGGTATCTCCAGACTTCGTTGAAGCCTCTCGATTTCCTGAAATTTACCGTGCACATGCCCCACCAGCCCGGGGCCCTCCATGAATTTCTGAGTTACACCACATCTGCCGGGGCAAACATCGCGTTCATCGACTTCGATGATAAAGGCCGCCATCCCAACCGGCTGACGGTCAGCCTGAACCTCGAACAGAGCGCCGTTGTTGAAGACCTTCTTGATACGCTGAAATCCCGCTATCGTCTTGAAATCCTTGAGTATGACAAGACCGGCAAGCAGCTCGATGACACGGTCTTCTACGTGCGGTACGCGCAGGAAGTCCGCAAACTCATCGGCGATTCGGCGGATGATTTCCTCCTTTCGTTCCTTGCAGACACCAACCATATCGCGCAGGATCTCATGGACCGGGGCTGCAACCCCCACCAGGTTTTCGACAGTATTCTTACCACGGGGCGAACCCTGAATGCTACGAATGGAGATAATTTTTATGCCGATGTCCAGCAGTTCAGGATCACCGGCAGCGTAACGCTCTCCTGTTTCCAGGTGCCCTGTGGCGGCAGCGTCTATCTCTTGTATACCGATGATGAGATGCTGATGATCGATACGGGATATGGGATCTACCATGATTCGCTCATGGCCATGCTCTCCCGGTACGGGCTTGGCACCGGGCGAAAACTCTCGCAGATCATTGTCACGCACGCCGATGCCGATCACTGCGGGGCTGCAGGCTTCTTTGCCGTCCCGGTATTCATGCACGATGGCACGCTCGATATCATCAAAACCAACAACCGGGCGTACGGCTCACGGAGCGATCATCCCAATCTCGATGCATTCTACACCAAGATGATCAACCTCTTCTCCCAGTTCAATATCCCGACCGATATCCGGTGTTTCACCGGTGCTGATGGATCGACCCGCGGGATCTTCCCGGTAATAGGCCGGTGCCGTATCGGGGACCTGGATCTTGAAATCCTTGACGGGCTTGGCGGCCATACGTTCGGCCAGGTGTTTCTTTATTCTGCGGACCACGGGCTCCTCTTCACTGCAGATAGTGTCATCAATTTCACCAGCCTGACCAAGGAGCGGGCAGATTACAGTTCCCTTGCAGCATTCCTTGTCACATCAGTTAACGTCGACAGCGAGAATGCCCGCAAGGAACGCAAGGGGCTGCTCGAACTCGTCCAGGCAACCGACCTTGCCCTTTCACCAATGGGACGCAGGTGCCTTATCTGCGGAGGGCACGGGGCCGTATCAGTCCTTGACTCTGGAAAACTCGTTCCGGCCGGCACAATCGAACGGTACGAGGCAAAAGCCCCCAAATAATTTTTTTGTGCCGGGACATCTGTCCCCTCCAAACCGACACCAGGGTCAACTATGCCGGGATATACCGGTTTTTTTCGTTTCTTCACCTATTCGAAATTCTCATCTACTTTGTGGATGCATCAATGGTAGAGAGAACCATGGAAAGCCACAGGGTACAGGAAATGATGCGGCTGATGGCATCAAAGATCCGGTCCATTGCAAACACCATCTCTGACGAAGATGTTACAAAATTTCTCGATGAAATCCTCAAGGCAAAACGGATCTATGTCATCGGGGCCGGGCGGAGCGGGCTCGTTGCCAAGGCGTTTGCGATGCGCCTTATGCACCTTGGCCTGCAGGCGTACGTTGTCGGCGAGACCATCACGCCGGCACTGAAAGAGGGCGACCTTATGGTGGCCTTCTCCGGTTCCGGCAAGACCAAGACCATTGCCGAGATTGCCGAGACAGCGCGTGATATCGGTGCACATATCTGCCTTATCACTTCAAATGCAGATTCACGTATCGGGAAGATCTCGCAATGCAATGTCATCATCGAACACCAGCGCGATGCTGTTTCGGATGATGCCGAGGAGTTCGAGATCCGGCAGATGATGGGCGAGCACAAGTCCTTTGCCCCGCTCGGAACCATCTTCGAGACGGCGTCCATGATCTTTGCCGATGCGGTTATCTCCCGCCTCATGGAGATAACGAAGACAGACGAGAGCGCACTGAAGAACCGTCATACAAATATCGAGTAGAGGGGACGTGGCATATGAGTCTGAAATTTTCTGAACGGATAACGGGAATTGAAATTTCCGGGATCCGTAAGATCTTCGAAGCTGCAGGACCCGGTTCCATCAACCTTGGCCTCGGGCAACCAGACTTCGACACACCGCAGCACATCAAGGATGCAGCGATAAAAGCGATACAGGAGGGAAAGACCGGTTATACCACCAACAACGGGCTGCCGGAACTCCGGGTTGCTATCAGTAAAAAATTCAGAAATGAGAACGGGATCAAATATCACCCGGATCAGCTCATCGTGACTGCGGGTGCCAGCGAAGCACTCCATATCGTCATGCAGGCGCTCCTGAACAAAGGCGATCGCGTCCTCTGCCAGGACCCGGGTTTTGTCTCGTATGCATCGCTTGCAATCATTGCCGGGGGAACACCGGTCAGTGTCCCGCTGACAAAAACGCTCCACATCGATGTCGAGAAAGCAAAGGCGATGATGGACGGGGCAAAACTTTTTGTCCTGAACTCTCCGGGCAACCCGACCGGTGCGGTCGAGAGCGAAGAATCGGTAAAAGCGATTGTCGAGTATGCCGCGGACAAGGGCGTCACAGTTGTTTCCGACGAGGTGTATGAGCACTTCATTTATGGCAAGAAGCACGTCAGCGCCGCACGGTTCGGCGATAACGTCATCACCATCAATGCCACGAGCAAGACCTACGCGATGACCGGGTGGCGCCTCGGGTATCTTGCAGCATCGCCCGAGGTGATCGGGCAGTGCCTGAAAGTCCACCAGTACTGCCAGGCCTGTGCTACCTCGATCTCCCAGTACGCCGCGGTTGCCGCTTACGAAGGGCCGCAGGATGCCGTGAAAGTCATGCGGGACGAGTACGGAGCCCGCCGCGACCTTATCTGGAATGGCCTTACCGGTATGGGCCTGCCCTTCCCGAAACCAGAGGGGGCATTCTACGCGTTTGTCCCGATGAAGCCGGCGCTGACCGACAAGATCATTGCTCAGGGTGTCATCGTTGTCCCCGGCACGGCGTTCGGTGTCAATGCACCGGAATATACCCGGTTCAGTTATGCCATCACGACAGAATATTATGACAGCACTCGAACGAATCAAAGCATCAATGTGATTTTTATGGTCAAGGAACTTTTACGCAAATTATCCAACGCCCACGGTGTGTCGGGCAGTGAAGGCAGCGTCTATTCGGTTATCAAGAAGGAACTCAAAGGTCACGTGGACGATATCCGGGAAGACTCGATGGGTAACCTGATTGCGACCAAGAAGGGCAACCGGTTCAAGGTCATGCTCGCGGCCCACATGGACGAGATCGGGCTTATGGTGAAGTACGTTGACGACAAGGGCTTCATCCGTTTTGTTGCACTCGGCGGCTGGTACGGCCCCACGCTCTATAACCAGCGCGTGGTCATTCACGGCACCCGCGGCCCCTGCTTCGGCGTCATTGGCGGCAAACCCCCGCACATGATGGACGAGGACGACCGCAAGAAAGGTGTCAAGGTCGAGGACCTGTTCATTGATGTCGGGGCGGTCAACAGGGAAGAGGTGGAATATCTCGGCATTGATATCGGCACGCCCGTCACGGTTGACCGGGAATTCGCCGAACTCGCCAACAGCCGTGTAACCGGCAAGGCATTCGACAACCGCGCCGGTGTTGCGATGCTCATCAAAACGTTAAAGGAAGTCGATTCCCCGCTGACCATCTACGGTGTTTTTACCGTGCAGGAGGAAGTTGGCCTCAAGGGCGCCCGTACGAGCGCCTACTCGCTTGACCCGGACTGCGCTATTGCGACCGATGTCACGATCCCCGGCGACCATCCCGGCATCGAGATGAAAGACGCCCCTGTCTCCATGGGGAAAGGGCCGGTCATCACGATTGTTGACAGCAACGGTCGCGGTCTCATCGCGAGCAGGAAAGTCGTGAGCTGGCTCAAGGCTGCAGCAGACGCAAACAGCATCCCCGTCCAGCTCGAAGTGGGCAGCGGCGGGACAACCGATGCAACGGCAATCCACCTGACCAAAGGCGGCATCCCGAGCACAACGCTCAGTATCCCGTCACGCTACATCCACTCCCCGGTCGAGGTGCTGGACCTCAACGACGTTGAAGCCGGTGTGAATCTCCTCAAGGCAGCGCTCGAGAAGAAACCGGCGCTGTAATTTTTTTCTTTTTTGTTATCCTTTGCCACCCATGAACAGGCTGAGCGCGAGGCCCGTGACAAGTGCAACAAGGGCGCTGCTCTCAAAGAATGCCGGTGAAATAAGCTGGTCGAGCGGGATATTTCCCCAGAAGTGGCCGAGCACGATGGCAATGATTGCCCCGACAAGGATTGCACTTACGAGATGCCGGAGGCCGGTGCGGTAATCACGGTATGTGAAATGGATAAAAAAGAGCCCTGCAATGATAAAGAGGGCAAAGAAGGCCACACCCACCTGGAACGACGGGGCCGGGATGGTCATGGACGAGAAGACCCCGAATTGCGCAATGACGAGGTACGCAATAACAGCCCCGAGGCTCTGGTCGTTCTTCAGGCTCGTTACCGATAAGGCATCTTTCATTACCGACAGGGTCCCCCCGGTCATTCCTGCGGTGATCCCGGCTTGCGCAGGTTCCGGTGATGGGCTTGTAACCGTCACAGCATTGATCGGCCGTGATGAATCCGCATCTGCTGCAGGCACGAAATCCAGCGTGTCTTCGTGATACGGGGCCGCAGTGATGCCGGGTGACGGTATCGTTTTATTGCTGACCGGTACCGATGCGGTCACATTCGGTGAGGGCATTTTCTCATACGGGTTTTCCGGAACAGGGGGTGCGCGTCCTTTCTTTGCATCGATGTACGAGTGGAGCGCAATGACAAGGGATGTGCTTATGGCAACGAATCCTATCACAAATCCGGCAGCGCCAAAAATGAGGGTATCATTTGTCAGTCCTTCAGCAGAAAGCCGGGCAGAGAACATGAGGATGAACTGCCAGAATGCAAGCGTGACGATGATGAAGAGGATCGCTTTTTTCAAAAATACGATGAGCAGGCCGGTCAGCCGGTTGATAACTACAACCGCGATGAAAAATGCAATGAGGGTGATTGTGAGCGCAAAGATATCCCCCTGCATGATTGCAGATGGCATTGCTTCGATATAACCGGTCACATATGCGATGATCCCTTCCGGTGACAGTTCCATATGCAGGTCTCCAAATCGAAAAAGGGGGTGAGACACGATATATTTTTGCAATCCGCCGGTCAGTTAACGATTCTATCCAAAAACAGATGATGTATTGCCAGTCATTTTTCGCAGGTGCCAGATCTTTTTGCGAGCATCATTCACATGACGAGGAAAAATTATTTTTCCCCAAGATAGCCCCGGGTTATTCGTATCGCGATGATACAGTACGCTGCAAGGAGAATGCAGATGATGAGGGTTATACACCAGATTGTCATCCCATCATGGGGCATATACGCATCATGACCGGTAATAAAGGTGAAGGCAGTTTTTGCAACCGTTGTGGCCCCGAAAACAATGTACATGAGCAGGATGAATGGCACCATGATAATGATTGGAACGATTACTGGTACCAGCATGATCATGACCGCGGCCAGCAGGATGAGGAATACCAGGTAAAAAACCAGGACAAACCGGCCCCGCTTTCCGGATTCTTCTTCGGGAAGTGCGAGTATGTTGCGTGTCGCCCAGACAAACCCGATTATGGTGGTGCAGTTCCAGAGGCCATGCAATAATAATTTCCGGCATGGCAGTGATCCCTTCCGGAAAACCAGGAGCCCCGCAACAAGCGCAGATATTACGGAGAACAGAATGTAGAGCCCGGCACCGATAAGGGGATAGAACTGCGTTATCATGACCTGCCGTGGGATATCCGGCGGGATCTCAGTATCGATCCAGAGATCATCGTTATAGTTCCCTGCCGGCCCATAAATCCGGATTTTTGTATAGGGCCAGGGATGGACAACCTCATGGTGGTTGTAGAAATTGTTTAACCGGGATGGTGGTTCATAGGACGGGTCCTGCATGTAGTCGACATGGTATAATTTTACCCCGTCCGGAATTCGCGGGGTCACGTGACCGTTGACGGTCAGGATCAGCGGGATCTCCCGGTCACCGTACGCCCGTGTCGGCAGGAGCGGGAAATAGATCCTGCTGGTCGGGAATCGGACCGATACCCCGAGAACATTATCCGAATTGCTCCCCGTGATATAATGGCCCTGGATTGTCTGCGGCGTTGCCGGGAACTGCTCATGGTATTCCGTAACATTCTCAACCGAGGTTATGACAAACGAATAGTCCTGCCCGATATAACCGTCCAGCATTGAGAGGGAATCGTTGGGGAGCAGGAGCCCGCGGCCGGAAAGGTATGCAGAAAGGGCGCCGGCATTTTTGGCCGTGACCAGTTCAGTCCTGATGCCCATATTCTCCACGCTGTCATGGACTAATACATCATTGTATCCCGGTGGAGCAGCACCGGCAAATCCTAATCCGGAACTCCTTGTCCCGCTGGCGCAGATCATGAGAAGGGGCGTTGTGATCGGGAATGTTGCGTATGATGCGGAAGCAAGAGTAACAAGCCAGATCCGCTCATAATAGTTTTCCGATACGCTGTTCCCGCCATACGTGGGAAATCCCCGGAGGATATCGATGGTAACGGTCTCCGGTTTAGCCGGAACCGGGAAGATCCAGACACTCTGGTTGCCCCGCGAGCTCCAGTCGAGCGATACCGAGAGGAGCAGGTTCTCGTAGCCGTTCTCATAAAAGATTGCACCGGCCTGTTCCTCTTCGGGCTGGAGCATCATCATGTCACCATCGCCAAGGAACGACATGCCGTCCGCACACGCTGCCGGGCAGAGAAGCATGAGCAGGAAAAACAGCAGGAAATATTTTTTCACAAATAAAAATTTTAATTCCGCAACAATATAAATCGGATCATTTTCCTTCGGGTTTCTTTGGAATGATCCCTGCGAGCCGGTTTTCCTGCCATGAAAATGGGTTTAATTGAGTTATATATTTGGAATGAAAACTGCCACTTGTAGCATTTACAAAAAAAAGGTTCGCGGTCGAATAATCAGGACAGCACCTGCACGGGATAAAGGCAACCGGGGACGGTCTTTGTGACGGGTGTTACCGATCCCGTCGCAGGCTGGAAATATAACGTGAACTTTGTGTTCGGGGTTGCCGTTTCGGGCAGTCCAACCATAATTACAACCGTGTTACGCGAGTCATCAGTTGTACACCAGTTCGGGCTGCTGGCCATGTTGGTAGGACAACCGGTATTTTCGCCGCCATAATCCAGGCTTGCATTCAGGCTGCCGTTGTTATCATGGTAGGATATTACCATCATTGACAGGTCAGGCCGCGTTCCGCCGGCAGTAGTTGTTACGGTTATGTTGACATAGTCAAGGTAATTATTCGTGGTATCCTTAATCCCGTAAATGTCGCCGACAACAATAAGGCCGGAACTTGCCTGGTCCACGCCGCCCTTGACGGTTGCCTGTGCAGTTTCTGTAGTATAGAACCCGGCGCCGAGAACCGTATACGAGAAAACCGCCGCGATAACGACAAATGCTACAAACACAATCGCAGCTTCAAGGCCGGTAAAACCGTCTTCGCAGAGCGGACGTGCATATCGTTTACCCATTCATCAGTCTCCATGAAATCTATCCGGAAAATATAATCTGTCAATAACAATAGCCAGCTTAGTTGAAAGGATTACTATAAAGATATTTTTAAAAAATTCGGGCGCCATGGATACGGCGTATTTGCCAATGGATTCCAAAATAATCCTATTAGGGATTTTTAGTGAAAATATTAAAAAACAGCATTTGATTGAATTGTGTGCATTGGTTGTCGGTAGTATCAGTGGTTGTTTGTCGGGCCGGGAACCAGTGCGACTGGATATGCAGAAAAACATCTCGCCCGCGTTTTTGCGCTCTGGATTACCATACTCACAATATGATCAAAAACCGTGCCCAGCGGCGGTCCGACATGGCGTAGCAATGACCATGAAGGGGTGGGAGGACGCCCTACTGATTTTATGAAGATTCACCATATGATTTATTTGATACATCCAGCAATTTTTGTAAAAACAATATGGAAAACAAAAGGAAACAATCTGGAAAAACGCATAGCGCCCCGGCCGGGACTTGAACCCGGGTCAAAAGCTCCGGAGGCTTCTAGGATGTCCACTACCCTACCGAGGCATATAGCCTATTATGTCCACTGCCTCACCCCTATTTTGGGTCGAATTCCATCTCCGGATAGATCGGAATTCAGGCAGTGGACATTACCATATGTAAGAGGTGAGTGGACTAGAAAAACGTTTGGTGTCGTCGAAGAATAGGTGCGCGGTTTTGTCAACAATTCGCAAAAACGCGCACAATGTCGAAAGAAACAATATCTGCTTTGGCAGTGGACATCATGTCCACTGCTTACAAATTGCATTGGACAAAAAAGATCTATTCCATTGTCTATTGATTTGGCACGTATTTCGACAATCGATATTGATCATTAACCAAAACTCATCGGAATCCCATGTGATTATCGCGACACATTGTCGCGATTTTTGTCGCTATAAGGATTTTAAAAAATAATTCAAGGTTATCGCGACATTTTGTCGCGATTTTTGTCGCGATTATTGGGACATTACAAGATATTCCGTGGATGGCCCCGCCCCTCTACGGGTTATCAGGCCGAGTTCAAAGAATTTTTTAAGGTGGCGTTGCGCTTTACGGTGTTCGAATCCCATATGTTCAGCATATTCCTTCTGTGTTGTTGAAATTCTCGATGAAAGAAATTCCCAACCCGCCCGTTCATCTCCATTAAGCGATTCAAGTATTGCAGGGGAGAGTGTTTGCGCTGCACTCTCTTTAGTTCGGAATAATGTCAGCACGAGATAAGGATCTTCAAAGGTATACTTCGGTAATGGAAGTTCGTATCTTTCAGCTGTTGCTCTGAATGTTTTCAAACCCAGTCCCGCTTCTTCAGCAAGCCCCATCTGACGGAAAACGTAATGGAGTTGAGGATTACGACTTAACATAGGTGCATTAAAGGATTTCATCTGATCAAGCGTGATCGGTGGGAGTGGCGATCCCGGACTTTTTACCGTGATGGTATGTTCCGTAACGATGAGCTGGCATTTGGCTCCTTCGATATTATAATCGCGGTGGACAAGGGCATTGACAAGAGCTTCCCGTATGAGCTCAGGAGGGAAGGCCGGTTTTTTGCCTCGTACAGTTGTGCTCCTATCAATAATGTTTGGAAGCTTTCCCGAAAGCCATTCAATTGCAGATTCCGGAATTGTTACCAGCGGCTCGTTAAACTCTTTTTGTTCCTCGCTACCATCAGGATAATGTATTGTTGCAATGAGTCCAGCTTGGGGAACTATCGTTCTTGGCTCTTTACCAAAAACCATGTAGCCAAAGCCGGATGGAACATATCCTCCATTTTTCTGGATAAGAAGTCCTAGCTGAACCAACCTGTGCTTGAACGCAGAAGATTCGACAGGATCGGTGATTTTTGCACGAATACGATATTTTTCCAAAACCTCTTGGGAAAGGTCTCGAAGTTCAGCCGATTCCAGTGTCTTTTCGTACCCTGAAAGAACAATTTCTTTACGGGATATTCCGGATTCTTCTTCCTCAGCTCTCTGAACGGCTTGTTCGATGAAATCTTTATTCTCTTCACTGATGATCTCCTGGAGATCGCGATCGAACATGTGAACTGTGACCTCATTTTTACGAAGATATTCAATTCCCTTTCGATCTACCATGGGATCCGGATCTTCGATTCCAATCCAGACCTCTTTGATTCGGGCAAGAACAATCCGTTCAGAACAACTTAGTTTCGAATGGCTGCGTGCACCCGGGGCACAGGGCTCCAGAGTTGTAAAAAGGATGGAATTGTCAAGACGATTACTTCGATTTTTTCGTTCGAGGAGCGTATACTCTGCATGATCCCCATCGCGTATTTCCCCCCGATACGCAGTTTCGATAGTGCCGTCAGGCTTGTAAATAACAACCCCTACCAAGGGAACGGCTTTCCCATCCCCCCGTGGCTCATGTTCCGTTTCCCGCATGACAGCAATTGCCCGCTCCATAAGTGCTCGGGCGTTGAATTTTGTTTTTCCTGCCACGCTGAATTCACATCCTGAAAAATATGAAATTATTCGTTATTTTTTATTCTGGCTTTTCAGACATTAACTTTAGCAATTTATTTTTTTAAAGAGGCTCATCGCTATTATGAGTGGGTAAGTGAGTACTGAAGTGGGGGCTGCCGCCCCCACGCCCCCATGCAGGATAGACTCCGCCGCCCCCGACGG
>JALOBP010000053.1 GCA_023228295.1 Methanoregula sp. | reverse complement strand
ATCCTTCCCCCTCTTCCGCGAGCGTTGGCTGGGGGCATGCCGGTGAAAAGACCTTTGTCTCCTTCACGCCGTCCCATGGTTGTACCGGTGCCGGGGGTCTCCACCGCAGGCCTCCGGTCGGCGGAGCTGCAAACGGGATTCCCGTGAAAACCCGGAGATCGCCCTGCTGCAAGCCGAAAACAGATCCGGCGTCGGTCTTCACGACAGCCGGTACCGGTTCCTTCTGCGTACATCCTGCAAGAAATATCGATCCCATGAGGACCAGGCAGATTACCAGAACTGATGTTGTCAGCTTCCCCGTTTGCATGCGACTCAAATCCCCTTCTGGCCTTTTCATGGAGGAGCCCGGTATTCGCGAGGCGGGTGGGGTATGCTGCCGATCCCGCCGGACCTTGAACGCCAGAAATAAACCAGAGATTTTTTGTGAATATTACACTGCAACGCAATAACGGTTTGTATCCACCGGTATCCTGCAACCTGCTGGTTTTACACGCCCAGTACGCCAGAGCCCCCACCCGTCTCGAACCGGGCAAGTGCTTCTTCAAACGACGCTTCCCACCGGTCGAGCACCTTCACACATTCCTGCAATTGTATGATCTTCGATTCCGATTCAAGCCGGAATACGGGCCACAGGGTACCGTCATTCCGGGATTTTTTCCAGGAAAACAGGCCATAGCTTTCCGCCATCATGGAACGGTATTCGCGCTCCAGCCA
The DNA here is from genome assembly GCA_023228295.1 of Methanoregula sp. Taxonomy (GTDB): domain Archaea; phylum Halobacteriota; class Methanomicrobia; order Methanomicrobiales; family Methanospirillaceae; genus Methanoregula. The sequence continues at coordinate 22,037 of JALOBP010000053.1, read as the reverse complement.
GTCGATTTCAGCAGATATCTCGTCGAACTTTTTTTGGAGTTTTGGCGCTCTCCGTAAGGTTCCGTCAGCTTTCACGGCCCGGTACCGGGAATCGGTCTTTTTCCTGTACGTCCCGTTGCGGACGATCGTAAGGTAAAATTCCCGGAACCGGTGAAGCGATGGCGCTGCAAGGTCTTTGAGCCGGCGCTTGTGATGACAGCCGGCAGCACTTTCTTCCAGGTATCTCCGGTAGTTTCCTTTGAGGGCCTCCTTAACCCATACCTCCAGGGAAATTTCCGGGTTGTTGGTGGTGAAGAGGGTCTGGTTTTTTGCCTGAAGGCCGACACTCCGGATACCCTGAGTGACGAAGATATGGTTTTCGGGGCCGGTCTCGAAGAGCGAATCGTCGAGATAGGGAATTTTTCCTGCGGGCCGTTCGTCATTTTCGGAGAGGAAAGCCTTGTACCCTGCTGCAAAATCCCGTGATCTCCCGAGAAAATTGTCCAGCAGCCAGTACGATTCAACTCCTTCGTTCCGGTATTTTATATCCCGCTCTTCCAGTTCGCCCGGTGAAATAGAACTTATCTGGATCTCAAAGACAACCATCCTGTCGTCCCTGATTGCACAGACATCCGCAATCCATGTACGGTCAGTTGCCGAAAACTCGACATACGTCTCCCATTGTTCGGATTTGCAGATCCGGTAGATCAGGTATTTGATCTCAAGGTGCTCCCGTGACTCCTCTTCGTACCTGCACCCGGTATCGACAGCGTGGTAAAAGTGCTGCATTCCCCGTCTTGATGTCCGCAGGTGTCCCGGCTCCCCGCAGCAGGCCATCGTGACCGGGAGTCCTTTCTTGTGCCGCACCCGGAGCTCGTTCCATTCCTCAAGGGAAAGGTCCGGGCCAATGATGGTCGCTCCGTCAACAACAGCCTTCAGTGGCACACTGATCTGTGTTTGCCGGTTGCCAATAAAATCCTGCCCGAAAAAAACTTAGGAAAAAAGTGAAGGTCTGCAATTTTTTATTTCAGCACAACCGGGGATACATGGACAACAATCCCGCTGCCGGATAATAACCATTGGGGCAGACCTGAATGTTTCTCCGGGGGTGTGGACAAGGGGATTATAGTATTCCGGCCTTTGGCTCCTGTTGTGTCACACAATGGATGCCGCCACCCCCGAAGTTTATCGGTATGGTATTTATCATGACAACCTTCCTGTCCGGGAACAGGCCTTTGAGGATCTCTTCGGCTTTCTTGTCCTTCGCCTTCACGGAATCAGGCATTCCGCTGCCCTCCACGTAGTACTTCTGGCCAAGGATGAGATTGTTGGTAATGAGGAAATTGCAGTAGCTCGTTGCCGGCACAACCGTTACCGGGTCGCCGTAGGGAAACGATGTCCCGTCCGTTGAGGAGTAGAACGATGACAGGCTGAAATATGCCTCGTCAGCAGGCGTTGCGGTAACGTAGATCATATCCGGAACCGGGATTCTCACGATTTTAAACGGCCTGCCGTCCTGATCAACCGCGTTTTTGAGGATCCTGTAATTCTCTTCCAGCCGTATCCGGTTTTCCGCCGCAACCGGATCTCCGGCTGCTTCTTTCTCCGTCACTTCTGCAAGGAGGATCGTGTCGGCAGATACAAAACGGCAGTACTCGTCCACGTGGTTACCTGCCGAGGCGGCCCGGTAGGCAACCCCCACTCCGTCGGGCCCGGGAATGGCGCCGGCATTAAACGGGTCGTCTTCAACCGTGCCTTGTTTCAGCCAGATGATATTTGTCACACCAAAAAGCCGTTTGAATTCTTTCTCAATATCTTCCCTTGCAATATTAGGATTTCTCTGGAATTCACAGGCTTCAGTTACAATAAGCGTGCCTTTCCCGTTGAATTCACGGTCCCCGCCCTCGCTGGTGATCCTTGTCATCTCACTCTCAATGCCGAGATATCCGGCCACGTCCCGGTCAATTCGTTCCATCATCAACGACTGGGTATCCGATGCCGTGAAATAGCCCCAGAAGTTGAAGTTGAAGTCGTTGATCCGTTTTTCTCCTGTAGTACTGGTTACAAAAACCGGGCCGAAGTCCCGCCAGTAGGGTATGGTGAATTTCTGAACATAAAAGGAAATATTCGTCATCGGGATGTTGTTCGTTACCAGGATCTCTTCCACATATTCTTTCTGGGCATCATCCGGTACACAGATTATCGTGTGAACGTTGGGTTCGAGTTCCCGGACCAGCTGCAGGAAAACATCGTCGGTAGGATATCCTTGCAGGTACTCTTTGGAGAGCCAGCCAATCCATATCGCATCGTGTTCTTCAAATTCGCCGGGAAAACGCCATTTTTCTTTCGTTATTCCATCATCTCCCGTGATGTTTTTTTCAAGAAACGGAATCATTGCCATGGCGGGGTGGCAGATCATAACGATAATTGCCAGAGATACTATCATTGTCCTGTTCATAAAAAATCCTCATTACCGGTGCATAATTACCCAAATTGGATTTACCCTGCGTTTGGATTCACTCCTTAAACATTTTCTGTTTTATTGAGTATAACCGTGGATTGGCACCGGGGGGAACTTTTCCTTTCACCAATATGAGATATATGCAGCACCAGATCCTCCCTCCTGCGGTCTTCCTTTCGTGGACCCTTCGTGCCCATAAAAGCCCGCATGCCACACCGCTCACTCATGAAAAGCAACCCATTTGACCAGGAAAAATTCCTGCCGGAAAAAGCGATGGTTTTAGTTTTTATTTCAGCACAACCGGGGATGCATGGACATCGAAGGGATTGGTCCGCATCTCAAGCGAGCAGAGATACGGGTAGTTGTTTTTTAAGTATTCCATGTAATCCAGCCACTGAACGATAAGTCGTTCATACACGCGGCTGATGTCAACGGAAATGTGGGCACAGTCGCTATCGGGAAGACAACTGAAATCCTCACGGCGGTTGAGTTCTTCGGTGAGATGAAACACGGCCCGTAACAGGTCGGTGAATGATTCATGCTCGAGCAAAACAGGGTTCTCCAGCAGACGGAGCATGAAATCCCGTCGCGACGACAGGAGTTCATGGAACCGGACCATATCCGTTGCTGACGTACCAACCCGGTAATCGTAACCGGCGATCTTCTTCCGGACCTTTGCAAACGCCCCGGCATCCCAATCATTTCCGACGATAAGGGAATCTTTGAGCCGGTTGATGTCCGGATCCCTCTTTGCTATCTCCTGTATCAGCGGGTGTCCGACCTCGGAAAAGAAGGTCCCGATGACCATGTTCATCTTCTCCATCCGCTCACGCTTTGCACGGATTGCCAGCAGTTTGTTGAGCACGATAGTGACAAGGAGGACATTGACTGGCAGAAATCCAAGAGCATTGAAGATATAATTTGCCGTGTCTGACGGGTTTTTTAAAAATATCAGTTTGAATGAATAGATACAAATGCTCATCGCCACAAGGACGATTGCCAGTCTGGCCTCCCAGTTGAGTTTTATCATGAACCGGGATATGGTGTTGGAATCAGATAAACATAAGCCGGATCTTTATCCCGTCCGGCACAGGCCTGCCTGCATCTCCCCCAGGAGTCCGGCAACGGGCCGGTTATCCGTTGCCTGCCGGGATTGATTCCGGGACCGGTGCTAACCGGGGACAGATAAAAAAGGGAATCAAAAGATATGCCGGAGATTATTCCCGGACTCCGTTCCAGGAGAGGGTTGAACCGGCAAGTTCGCTCTTGTTTTCCGCATGAACCCACCGACCGGTAAACGAGTTTTTGTTTTCTGACAGTTCAAAGACAAAGAACCCGACATCGTCATCGCTTTCCGCATAGGTCCCGGTAAGGGTACTTCCCTGCACGGTGGCATTGAGCGACCCGGTATAGGTACCCTCTTCGGGGTAGGTGAAACGGTAGTTCCCGGATACTTCCGGGCCTGCCTGGGTAAGGGTCAGCACTGAGATCGTCTTGTTGCCATCTTTTTCAAGCCAGGTGGAATTCCATGTGCCGGCCCACGACGGGGCTTCCGGGGCAGGAATTGCGGCTGCGGTTTCTTTCGTTACGGATTCTGCCGGGGCTGCAGACGTGGCTGCGGGTGTTGCAGAAGTCGCCGGGGAAGAGCCCGTGCAGCCGGATGCGGCCAGCATGACACACAGGATGCCGGCCAGGATAAGAACAAGGGATTTTTTCATCATGATCTCACGGATATTTCTCCCGAAGTTTTTATGCCTTCTGGACTGATGGTGGCCGGTATCACCACCATTGCGGGGCAGATTCATTTGTCTGCGGGGAGAACGTGATCATGATGCAGGGCCGGAGGCAGGAAGATGGGATCTGAGCGGAATCCATTGATAATCCAGGTTGATGAACGCCCCCCGCTCTCCCTCCTAGCGCCGCTCTCGCTGCAGCACCTCCTGGCCATGTTCGGTGCAACGGTCCTTGTCCCCGTGCTCCTTGGCGTCGACCCGTCCACCGTCCTCCTCTTCAACGGGATAGGCACGCTGATCTTCCTGGTCCTGTGCCAGTGGAAGGTCCCGGCCTATCTCGGTTCGAGTTTTGCGTTCCTTCCCCCGGCGCTCCTCATCATTACGAAGTACGGCTATGAAGCGGCACTCGGGGGTTTTATCGCATCGGGAATCGTGTTTATCCTGTTAGCGATCGTGATCCGGAAGACCGGCATTGCCTGGGTGGATGTCGTCTTCCCCACTGCTGCCATGGGAGCAATCGTTACGGTTATCGGCCTTGAACTCGCACCAACCGCGGCAAAAATGGCAGGCCTCACGGCTGAAAATACGGACTTCACGACCTATGCAATCGTCTTTGTAACATTCGCCGTCATGATCGTGGGCATGACTGCGTGCCGGGGGTTCCTGCGGATCATCCCCCTCCTCCTGGGCTTTGTCACCGGCTATGTGGTGTCTGTCCTCATGGGTCGAGCGGTTTTTGACCCGATCATCTCCGCCCCGTGGTTCGCCTTTCCTACGATCTATACACCGGTCCTGTCGGTACCCTCGATCATCATCATTCTTCCGGCCACGCTGGTTGTCTTTGTGGAGATGATCGGCCACCTCAAGGTTACCGAAACTATCATCGGCCGCGACCTGATGAATGACCCGGGGATTGAGCCGGTGCTGTACGGAAAAGGGATCTCAACGGTCCTTTCTGGGTTCTTCGGCTCCCCGCCCAATACCACGTACGCGGAGAATATCGGGGTGATGGCCATCACCCGGGTCTACAGCACTTATGTCCTTGCGGGCACGGCTCTCATCGCGATCGCGATCTCCTTTTGCGGGAAGATCCCTGCCGCTATCCAGTCGATACCAGGTCCTGTGATGGGGACTGTCTCACTCCTCCTGTTTGGTGTCATTACTGCCTCCGGGGTCCGGATGATGGTCGATGCCCGGATCGACCTGTCGCAGCCCCGGAACCTTGTCCTGGTATCCCTCATTCTTATCATCGGTGTATCCGGCGCATCAGTTCCTCTCGGGCTCATTGAACTGAAAGGAATGGCCCTATCAACGGTGGTAGCGGTAGTACTGGGTGTGTTTTTCTATCTCCTCGACCGGTGGTCCGTGAATCAAGAGCCGGGTTGCTGAGGACGGGTTTTTTTGGGGGCATGACCGGTTCAGGAACTCTTATATCTGGAGAAACGAGCATGAGCCGATTTGATTATCACCGAAACCATGAAAATCAGGATAATAATTTTGAGAAGTCCCCCACCGTAACGTCTCTTTGGGTCATGAACCCGAAGGTCAAAACAGGAGTTAAACCGCCAATCCCAAATACCATCCCCACGGAATAAAACTGATGTTTCTTTTCCTCGATACGGAAACAACCGGCCTGCCCAGGTCTTCACCAGACGATTTTGAAAAGTGGCCGCGAGTTGTCCAGCTGGCATGGTCGTTATACGACTGCGACGGCAATCGGGAAAGCCTGAACAGTTTTATCATTTACCCGACAGACTTCACGATCCCCCCATCGTCTGCCAGGATTCATGGGATCACGACCGACCGGGCGAAAACCGAGGGGATCTCACTCTATATGGTGCTTCCTCAGTTCAGTGCAGATGTGGAGAAGGCGGAGACGATCATTGCTCATAATCTCGATTTTGATCTGCCGATTATCAATACTGAATTCCTGCGGTGCAAGCTTGGAACGAATCTCTCAGAAAAACAAAAATTCTGTACCATGAAAACACCCGGGATTGTATCATGGTGCAAGATTCCCAAAGCTTCCGGATATGGATGCAAATGGCCGACCCTGACCGAGTTGTACCTCTTGTTGTTCCAGGAAGAATTTACCGGCAGCCATAATGCCGGCGCAGATGTCGAAGCCTGTGCAAAATGTTTTTTCGAACTACGAAAGAGAGGAATTATCGAACAGGGATAAGGCATTCTGGCAATCGATCCGTTCCCCGCACCCTGCTCATCAGCAATCACCATGTACCCCCTGAGGTTCGCACTACCCTCCGCAGGGTACACATGAACGAGTCGAAGGGTTAGCCGGAACGGATTGGTTGGGGGAGGCTCCTACGGGAAAATTTCAAACGGAACCCGACCCGGAAAATTTTACCGGTTCCGAACCGAATCAAAAAAATTAAAAAAAAATTTCCGGATTACCTGGTAAAATTTTTTTTACAACCAGTTCATGTGGCGGAGTGTTTATCCGATTACATAGAAAAAAAGGTAACCGGTTATCACAATCCCGTCATCTGCCGGTCTCGCTGGATCAATTTTTCGACGGCGAGATCATCATATCATCAACGCGGATGAGCATAATGGCGGTCTCCGATGCACTCTGGATGGACTGGCGCTTGGACCTGAGAGGCTCGATGACGCCTTCTTCGAGCATGTCAACGACTTTACCTTCGTACACGTTCAGGCCGGCATTCTTCTTTCCCATGGCGTGGGCATTCTTGAGCTCGACGAGTTTGTCGATCGCGTTGAAGCCGGAGTTCTCCGCAAGTGCCCGCGGGATGGACTCGAAGGCTGCTCCAAACGCCTCGATTGCCAGCTGCACGCGGCCGCCGACCGTCTGGGCGTACTCGCGGATCTTCATGCGAATCTCGATCTCAACTGCTCCGCCGCCAACAACATACGTGCCGTCTTCCATGGCATCCATCACTACGCGGGTACCATCGACAACGGCCCGCTCGAGCTCGTCCAGAAGGTAGTCGCTCGTCCCGCGGAGGAGGATGGTCGTGGTCTTCGGGTTCGTACACCCGGATATACGGGTCACTTTGCCTTCGGTATCCTCTTCAACAAGGTCTGCAGCCCCGAGATCTTTTGCCGTGATTGCTTCAGCTTTACCAACGATGGTTGCATGAAGTGCCCGGCCTGCATACTTCATATCCTTCTCGGGCACGTCTTCAATTGCAAGGACGCCTGCTTTGGAAAGGTAGAACTGGGTGATATCCGAGATACCTTTCTGGCAGAGAAGAACGTTTGCGCCGCTGCTGATGATCGCATCGGAAAGTTTCTTTAATGCCTCGCGTTCCTGCATACTGAAGGCATCGATCTGATCCGCCGTGGAAATCCTGATCTTCGCCTTCACCTGGGTTTTGGTAACTTCCATCGGGTTCGCGATGAGGGCGACTTTTGCCTTCACAATCTTCCTGGGCATACCTTCGTGGATCCGGATCTTGTCGATGATCACACCGCGGATCAGTTCGACATCGTCCATGGACGGCCCTTTTTGTTTCTTGATCATCACATCTTCTTCGTCAACGAGCGTCTTGCCGCCCGCTGTTTCGGCTACGGTCATGACCGCGTCGACGATGATGCTGTCAAGCTTGCCCTTCACCTGCTCGATGGACTTGCCGGTGATGGCGGTGTTGGCGATCTTAAGGAGGATCTTACGGTCCGATGGGTTGACCTTGAGCGCGAGACTGTTCACGATCGCGAGCGCCTTGTCCATGCCCCTGCGATATCCTTCCGCGATGACAGTCGGGTGGATGCCCTGTTCGAGCATTGATTCAGCCTGTTCCATGAGGGCGCCGACAAGGATGACCGCGGTGGTAGTACCGTCGCCGACTTCATTGTCCTGCGTGCGTGCGACCTCGATCACCATCTTTGCCCCGGGATGCTTCACGGCGATCTCCCCAAGGATGGTTGCCCCGTCGTTGGTGATGACAATGTCACCGGTAGGCCCTACGAGCATTTTATCCATGCCCCGGGGGCCAAGCGTTGACCTGACGGCAGCAGCGATCACCTTTGCTGCCGTAATATTCGAGTGCTGGACTTCCTTCCCGCGAGTCCGTGTTGTTCCCTGCCTGAGAATGACAATTTGCTGTCCGCTAAGTTGTTGTGACATGTAAAACTCATTACTGGTTTTTTTAATCCTGATATTCCGGCATAGCCGTTTGTTCTCCGGTATGCTGCTCCGGGTATTGTGCACTTGTGACCGGGGATTGCGATCGCTCCAGATCACGATTTGTTCGAATGGGACGCTGGCCGTGGCCCGGTTACGTACACCGGTTCCCTTAAATCCCTGTGGCGGTCAAGCCTTGCGTTGTAACCTCATATGTCTATCTGTAGTACTCAACTCATGAGTGCAGTCTTATGAGATCCTTGTACTACAGGAACGGAGATTGTATGCCAGACAATGCCGGACTGGCAGACCGCATAACAAAAGCGATCACTCTTGACAAAACGTACTCCTCACTACCAAGAGAGAACCGGGTTTCATCGGAGCCTGCGTTCGCTACCCTGTTTCTGGATTTGCATAAAATTTTCATTTCGCGGGCATTCGTGCGGATTCACACCTTCTTCCGGAATCCACTTGGCCTGCCGTGGGTTGAACTGGGCCGGACATGACACTTCTTTTACTGTCTGTGCATTATGTCCAGTAAATAGCCTGGTTTTGATGAATTCACAATCTGTACAAAATTGGTATATGCTCATATACGGCCTTCTTTTTGGTTGTATTCATCAGACTTGATGTGGTTGTTGTCTGGTGATGTTATATGCCTTCTCTATGATGTCGGATAAATCCAAAAAAGAGAAAATGCCTTCCTGTCACCAATCCTGTATACCTGCTCTTCCTGAGAGAAAAGCGTGAGTTTTTTAAGATTTCCCGGTCTTCGTTATCTTTTTGGAGGGCTTTATTACCGAGGGCGGATTGGTATGGCTTGACAGTTCATCCCCATGGGGATGGGAATGGGCATCATGCCGGGGAGAAAGTACCGGTTTTGCCTGCGGGTGATGGGCTGCGTGGGGAGATGGATGATCCATGGGGTGGTGCTGTACCCCCTCTGTATTGCGTTCCTTGTCCTGGCCGGCATGTGACCCGAGATGCGACTGTGGGTCACGGGGGTGTTGTTTGGGCTCATGTCGCGGTGACATAAGCAATACTCCCGCTGCCGGTTGATAAAGGAATGCGTGAAAACCAAAATCTGAAATTTTTCTGCAGGATTTATTCAGGATGCCGGTTCTGTTCCTGACAGGAAAGTTCCTTACGGCACCGCATATCGGACCGTGCCCTCCATCTGATTTTTCTAATCCCCCTTGTCCGGCTATCTCCTGCGGTGGGGTGCCCTTGTCTGTGCACTTTCACCGACAGCGGATGGGGGCGAACCGACGTTGGACTCGTCCGGATTTACAGATCTATCGCACTTTTTTTCTACCCTTGCCTAAAAATTATAAATTAATATCATCTTACACCATCGGAATATTTATTAAGTTATTTTACATTATGGATATCATTCCCGTTATACAATGTGGGAGAAAACGGGAGGACCCGGAAATGTCCGGGTCCAAAGACAGACAGTGGTGATTTAGATGAGTATGAAAGCAGTCATCTTGAGTGATATCCATATTGGAGATAATTCGGCGACATGCTGGTACCAGAAAAAGTACCATGAACCCTACCTGATGAAAGCCCTGGACTATATCGAGCAGAATGCGGCATCCATTAACGAAGTTATCCTGCTCGGTGACGTTTTTGATTTCTGGACTTATCCCTGCGGATCGAAACCGCCCGCGTTCAGTGATATTGTGAATGCAAACCCGAATGTGCTGGGGCCGAACGGAAGACTGAAACAGATTGCCGATAAGGTCCCGGTGACGTATATCAACGGGAATCATGACATGAATGTCAGCAGGGACGACATTGCAAAGCTGGGGAAGATCCGCTACAATGACGGGCTCCGGTATATCAAAGACACACCGTTCGGGCGGGTCCTGTTCACGCATGGGAGCGAGTACACTATATTCAATGCACAGGACACAACAACATCGCTCAATCCCCTGCCGGTCGGGCATTTCGTGACACGTGCTATTTCCGAATACCTGGTGAAAAGCAAGCTTACCCCTGGCCAGACTGCAGCTGATCTTACGGATAATGGCGTCCCGGGTTTTCCGGATCTTTGGGATAAGATCCTGTATGCACTGATGCATGGCCAGTCCGTGGCCCAGATACTGCTCGATATTTTCTCGTCCCTTCCGGGTGTATCCAAAGATACCCCGGTCAAACTGCTGAACGGCCGTACCGTGACATTTGCTGAAGCAGAGCAGATTTATGATAACCTCGGAACGCAGTGGATCCAGAAATATGGTTCTATGGCTACCATCAAATCGGCGAATGCTGATTTCAACGGCAGTTATATTGCCTGGTGGGCCCAGCGGGACGCCATCCAGAGCGGTATTAACGCGGATGTCGCAATCCTGGGACATACGCACACACCCAAAGGCGGGCTCAAGGAGGCCATGATCAGGTACATCAATTGTGGTTACATGTGTTCGCCGCTCCCCGGGGGGACCCTTCAGTACCCGATAACGTTCGGCGAGATGGATCTCGAGACCGGGAACCTCTCCATCATGAGCGTCAAGAATCCAAATGACCCCTTTGCGCCCCAGACCTTCCCGGATGACACGCTCGTGTACTCCCCGTTCATGGATTTTTCATGCTATATCTCCATCCTGAATGGAACCTACTTCGACATGAACCTCAAAGAACAACAAGCAACTCAGGGATCATATATCGTACCCCCGCCCGCACAAATCAGTCCTATGCAACGTGCCCGGCTCTGGCTTCAGGATAGTGCCGGTGTACATGGTGCAGAAGGTTCTGCAACCTATGCCAATGCGGAAAGCGGAAAAACGATCACATTCACGTACGGCTGCCCGACCGGGGTATATAGCAATTACTGCAGCCCCAAGCCGTTCAGGAACAAGAGCGATAGCGGAGCCTGGCAGACGAATACCGTGGTGACCGGCGGACACCCGTTCTTTGTGGATTTCACTGCCGAGAAGTAGCACCGGAACATTCGGATACCCGGGAATGGAATCTTTGGGAATCCTTTTGAAACCATCCCGTCCTCCACAATCAGTACCGGTGGTTCTGCAAAACCCGTAGTGCGGTAACGGACCTGCATGCATCCCGGGTCCCGGGGATCGTGCAGGTCCCGCTCCATGACCGGCCCCGGATCTAAAGCTGTGAGGCCCGGGGGCCGGTTGTACCGGAGGAGTTCAGAATTATTTCCACCGGAGTATGTACGACCGGAATTATGTTCCGGAGGGGACGCCGAAACGAGGATCTGGCAGAGTACCAGCCGGGCATTACCTGGATGCAGTGAATATGCCCTGTTACAATGGCTTTGCCAGAACCCGGGTTACATCATACCATAACGTTTCAGAAAATTGTTCCGGGACCATACCCGGTACAACAACCAGGGAAAATCCCCCTGATGTCCCGTTTCGTTCAATCCCGGTTAAAAAAAGGCAGGGGGTGGTGGTTGTTCATTCAATCTGCAGCGGATTATCCGTTACACGGATCGTGCATTCCCCGAGCTTGATGAGCATGGATGTCTTGAATTCTGAATTCTCCCCGACGCCGCTTGTCATGATGAAACGCTGTGCAACTGCCATGTCCAGTTTATCGGATGTGTTGGGAATCTGATAATAGGCAATTGTCAGACTTGCGCCCGAGGGGAACTTCCCCCCCGGCGATGTGGCCGTAACAACCAGATCGCCCCAGAAACTCCCGGGAATGCCATTCTTTACGAAGCTGATGATCTGGTCTCCATGGGTATCGGGCTGGGGAAGCGCCTGATTATCGTTGATGGGGCAGGCCGTGTCGGTACACTGGGAGTTGATCTTCGTGCCCGTAACAAAACCGCGACCCGTAATAATGAGAACGAAATTGGCGGCTTGCAGATTAACATTCCCGAACCTGGTGGTCCGGCTCAACTGGGTGAGGGTATTTGCTGCATAGGAGATATTGCGCCAGCCAACGGCAGGATTATTCTGGACCCACCGGGCAAATTCTGAATTGGAAGCGAATGATGGGGGAATAACAACCGGATGTGCAGTTGTCTGCACCACCGCGATCATGCAGTAGTGCGGGCCCGGGGGCAGGCCCGTCAGGAGAAATGAAGGGTTCGAGATTGCTATACCGTTTGGTGAGATCGTAGTTTTCCCCGAACCATCAACAAATGGCAGGGATTTCACCAACCCTGCACTCTGCAGCTGGACCCACCTGTTTGTCTGACAAAGGTTCAGCGAGTAGTTAGTATAATACAGGGTCGCGTGTCCGGAACCTGCAGCCGCGTTAAGATTTCTGGATCGGACATAGATATTGTTGATCCCATTGTTTATGATGGATTTGCCAATATCCGGACCCGGGTAGCTTGAACTGGCCTTATCCCAGGTGAGCACTTCGTTCTGATAGGGGATAATGTCCGGTGACTGGCACAGGTCGCCCTGTGACGGTGTGACTCCGGTATCGCTGAAATTATCACGGACATACAGATCATTATACTGTGTCATTTTTTACATCTCCATAATACCTTTTTTTCTGTGTTCATCATCCAATACCGGTAATGCAATTGTCCACGGGCCGGGCATACTCCCCGGAGGACAGAGATTCTTCACCGATACGCTTCATTCCGAGGAGAATAGTGAAGAAATTGTCCCGGGCATTGGCCAGTTCCCGTAACACATGCACACCCTTATATTGTTCAAGTATAAATCTAACTATTCTAAAATGTACTATTTATAGTTTCTCAACATTGAATTCTCTTTTATATTAAATTCCGTAAACCCAATCGTGATCACGATTGAAAATGCCGCTCCTGGGTAACAGCTGAAACTGCCTGGCAGGTTCAGTTTTTTCAAATCCGACAGGTCATCCGATCCGGAGGAGGGGAATGATGCATGTCCTCGACCGAAACCATCAGGTTTCTTCAGACACGACCCTGCTATCTGCGTTTGAAAAGGTTGATCCCGGCCAGGTAAACACTGCGAGTGAAATGTGCGTCCGGCAAAACAACCGGGCCGGTTCGTTACGGGCGTCAATCTCCCCCGGTAATGATTACATAATTATGAATGTAAAATTCGCTAACGCTTCAAGCCTGGTCCGCAACAGACGCCGGAAATGGTTACAGATGCACCGTTAACCGCGATTCTCCTGATGTTTTCTGTCGTGCGGTGAATGGCCTCCAAACCGATCGTGCACCCATGGCCCCGGACAGGGTGAAAAAACACCCTGATACTGCCCCGTCTGAACCTTACTATCTGAATACTGGGGGGTCAGCCGGGCATTAACGGTGGAATGGAGCAGGGGGACTTCCCGGCCAGGTCTCCCCACGGTACCGATAGAAATCTCCCATGGGTTGAATTCCCGGCATCCTATGAATATATTTACTCCTGCAACCTCAATTAAAAAACAGGTTTGTCGTGTTGCGGCAAAGGGACGCCGGGGAAACCGGCGGCAGTCCAAATTAAAAGATTTCGATACTATGGTGATTCAAACAGGTTATCGTTCAGGAATTACTTGCATGAAACGATTCCCCTTCATAATCTGTCTGGTGTTCCTGTTCCTGCTGGCCCTGGCAGGATTTGTGTCCGCCGACTCCCCGGAAACAACGGCAACAACCCCGGAGAATACGGGCGGTTATATCTTTTTCGAGACATCCCCCACCGGCGCCACGATCTGGCTGGATAATGTTAATATTGGTACAAGTCCGTTCACGTACCACTCCGACAAAACCGGGGCTGTGGAAGTGCGGGTACAGAAGAAATTGTTTGAAGATTATACTCGGACCGTTACCGTGATCGAAGGTGAACGGGTTTTTTTCCGTGCCCAGCTTTCTCCGGTTCCGAGTGTAACCATGGACCCGGCCACTCCCGCTGTCGTGGTGACAACCGCAACGATAACAAAGAAAGATTCAGCGGTAACCGTCCCCACACCCTGGCCAACAGCTACACCTGAATCCCCTACGGATCCTGCTGTTGTTATCGGGGCAGCCGCTGCCGGCATCGGATTCTTTGCGATCCGGCGTCGGTAATTTTTTTTGTAATAAATCCTGTTATGATCCCCTTTTACGATCTACGGCTCCAGTCTGCCCCCCCCTGGACCGGTCCCAACATGGAACCAGTCCTTCTTCGTATCGTATCTTTCGCTGTAGATCGCACTCCTTGTTCAGGTTCAGCGATCCGTCCGTGTGACAAGCACTTTGTCGATCCTGTTACCGTCCATGTCAATAACTTCATACACCAGTCCGCCGGATTCGAAATAATCTCCGGTTTTTGGTATCCGTCCGAGAACATAGAGAACACGGCCGGCGATGGTCCGGTATTGCCCTTCCTCCTCCTATGCAAAGGACCCGGCCGGCAACACATTCCTGAGATCTTCAATGGGGGTATTCCCGTTGATCAGCCATGAGCCGTCATCCCGTAATACAACCGGAACATCATCCGGTTCTCCGGCAGTCCGGATATCGCCCACAATTGATTCAAGGATATCATGCAGGGAAATGATGCCCCGGATGCTGCCATATTCATCCGTAGCGAGAGCAATATGCATCCCCGTTTCCCTGAATGATTCGAGGAGTTTTAAGACTGACAGGGTTTTTGGGATATAGAGTGGTTTTGTTATGGAGGCTTTGATATCGGGAGTGCAGCAATCAACCATCCCCGCCAGCACACTTTTTACAGAAACCATGCCGACAATCTTATCCAGGTCCCCTTGGTAAACCGGAAAATTCGATCGGCCGCTCTGGATCATTATCTTCAGGTTCGCTTCAGCCGGATCATCAAGGTCAAGCGCGATGAGATTAGAACGGTGGGTCATCAGGGATTCGACATGCCGGTCCCCAAGGTCAAACACGCCCTGAACCATACGTATCTCGGCCTTCTCGAAAACCCCTGCTTCAGTGCCTTCTTCGAGCAGGATCTTGATCTCCTTTTCGGTTACCGGTTGTTGGACCGTCTGCCGGACCCGTAGGATCCGGAGTACGGCTCCTGTCGACCAGCTGAGAATGAAGACCAGCGGCGATGCAATCCACGAGAGGATCCTCATCGGCATTGCGACCGATGATGCGATATTCTCTGCATTATTCAATGCAAGGTGCTTGGGAACCAGTTCCCCGAAAATCAGCGACAGGTAGGTGATGACGAGTACAACAAGAGTTATGGATATGATGTCACTGTAGGGTGCAACCAGGGCGAATTCACTGATGTATGCTGCAAGCCCTTTCGCAACGGTGGCGCCACCGAATGCACCGGCCAGGATCCCGATTAAGGTAATGCCAATCTGGATGGTCGAGAGGAAATGCGTGGGTTCATTTTTAATTCCAAGTGCTGTTGCTGCCCGTGCATCCCCTTCGTCCGCCCGTTGCTGGAGGCGGGCTTTTTTGCCGAGACCATGGCAAATTCAGCCATGGCAAAGATGCCATTGAGTATGATGAGAACGAGAATGATGACGATCTCAAAAAAATATGACATCTGTAGTGATCATCTCACACACGGGAGTTAAATCTTTTTTAGGAATGAATCGATAGTGCCGGGCTGTATTTCCTGCCGGAATATTTCATTCATCCCGTAAATGTCCGGTCAGTACGTCTCCGATCACCCGGTGTAAAGCGGGAGATTTCCCACCCAAAAAAACAGGTCTTCCTTTCATTTCCCGCTATCATGTATCTGTCCTGGCTGAGTTTCGCCTCCCAAAAGCGTACATTACCTTTTTACAGCTCGATGTATAATGCCCCATTTGACCTGAATCTCGAGTAACGGGCGATCCTGGAAACTGTGTGTAAACCAGAGGGGTTTTTTGTACGAAATTCACGAAATGCCTGGTTCCGGATCCCGGGCTCTCCGTCGGAGTGTGGGAGTACAGCCTCCCGAACTATTGTTGAGCCGGGTCCTTACGGGGATAACTGTCGTAGGGTGCCCCCGGCCGGGGCATTTTCACCTACGGATGGTGGGGGATTTACCGGATTTGGATGTGCGTTCCGGGGCGCAGCGACAAGATCCGGCTGGACGGGAAACACTCCTGTGAAATTGATCACAAGTGCGATAATTGTTCCCATGATTGCATGGCCGATCATGAAAAAGACCCGGTTTTTCACTGCGTCTGATGATGCTGACTCTGACATTTTTAAAAACCCTCGTTACGATGGTGTTGCTAAAAACTGGTTTAGAATGAATAATAAAAAAAGCCGGGGATTTGGGTTTTAATGAAGATGATCGTCTCCGTCTTACACCCCTCTCCCCTTATTGATCTCCTTTGCAAGTTTCGCAATCCCTTTCCACCGCTTTCGTTCGGACCGCACCAGCCCTATCTCCGCCTTGTCCTGCTCGAACGTAAGTTCACGGATGAGCCGGTGATAATTCTCCAGCCGGGATGAAGAGAGTGTTCCGTTCTTCACGGCTTCCTGAACGGCACAGTCCGGCTCCTGCTCGTGCCGACAGTCCGAGAACCGGCATCCTGGTGCAAGTTCGAGAATGTCCGAAAATGTTTCGGCAATGCCGGCTGATGCCGTGCCAATGCCAACCTCCCGGAGCCCGGGATTGTCGATCATGAGCGAACCTCCCGCAAGAACAAAGAGCTGGCGGACCGTTGTCGTATGCCGCCCCTTGCCATCATAGTTCCGGATGTGCGAGGTCTCCTGCACCGGGTTGCCCATGAGCCGGTTGATCAGGGTGGACTTGCCAACACCCGATGAACCGATGAGGGCGATCGTTATGCCGGGGGAAAGGAACGGTTCGAGCCGGGTGATCCCCACGCCACTGACAGCACTGACGGGAATAACCGGAATACCGTGTGTGACCGGGATAATTTCCTCTGTGAGCATGGCAGGGTCGTTTGCAAGATCGGATTTGTTGATCACGATCACCGGTTTTGCGCCGGATGTGTGGGCGATTGCAAGGTACCGTTCGATCCGGCGGGCATTGAGATCATGGCCTGCCGCCGTGACGATAAAAACCGTATCGATATTCGCTGCAATGATCTGGTCTGTGCCTTCTCTTGCGGAAGTTCCCCGTGTGAATACGGATTTCCGGGGCAGGATATCCACGATCGTGGAGGAGCCTGCTTCCGGCTGGTGGAGCAACACGATAAAATCACCCACTGCTGGAAAGCGGCCGAGCTTTCGCATAGCTCCGGAGATCCCAGTTGTTACGGATCCGCCCTCAATAAAAACATCCCAGACGGTTTTCTGCCGGCAGGCCACGCGGCCGGGCACGTATTGTCCGGAATATTTTGAGAATGATTTTGTTTGTTCTTCTGTCCAGCCAAGCTGTTTCAGTGTATATGAATGCGATTTGTTCATTTTTAAAAAACCTGAACTTTTATTAAAAAAATGTGGCATGCGATTTGCCAAGTGGTTTGTGGTCGTGGTTGGTAACCCCCCTCACATACCGGGGACGATCTCACACGTGCCCGTGTCCCCAACGTGTCGATCATCCAACCCCTCTCTTTTCGCCGTTATTAGAATACCTCCAACACGATTCTTTAGTTTTTACTCCCCTTCGGGCAGAAATCGCTCGCCCAAAAATGATCTTTCCCTTACTAACTATGAAAAGCGCACAATTTTCGCGAAACATGGCCGATTGTTCGCGAATGTCGAAAACCAGAGAGCATGAGACAAGTGTAGGCGACGGTCTTTTACCGTGCAATCTCTGGATCCTGAAGACCATGGCTGTAGTCCCAATGGTCGCGGCCCGGAAAAAAACAAAGTAGTACCCCCACCCATTACGATGTGGCAGGCCACATGGAGAAGAAGGCAATCCTTATTGTTGAAGATGAAGGGATCACCGCACTGGACATAAAAGCGATCCTCATCACTCACGAATATCACGTGGCGGGAGTGGTTTCAAGCGGGGAACTGGCAATCGACGCGGTGAATGCCCAGGTACCCGATCTCATCCTGATGGATATCCATCTGGCAGGAAAAATCTCCGGGATAGATGCTGCAGAAAAGATCCTTTCAACCCACAACGTCCCGATCATCTATCTCACGGCGTACTCGGAACCTGAACTGGTTGCGCAGGCAAAGATGACCCGGCCCTACGGGTACCTCATAAAACCTGTCTCTGAACGCGCGGTCCTGACAAAGATCGAGATTGCACTCTATAAATTCGGACTCGACCGGGACTACCAGCAGGAATATGCAAGGCTCGAAGAACGGGTGCGGGAGAGGACGCGGGATCTGCAACAGGCAAATGAAGACCTCCTTGAGAATGAACAAAAATTCCGTGAGTTTATTAATCTCCTCCCGGAGGTTGTCTTTGAATGCGACATTACCGGAAAACTGACCCTTGTCAATGATAACAGCTTCCGGTTCTTCGGCTATACCCGTGAGGAACTTGAAGGTGGCGTGAACCTGTTCGATCATATTATTCCTGAGGACCGGGAGCGGGTTATGCAGGGCATCGGAAGGATTGCAGGTGGGGGAACGACCACGGGAAGCGAGTATACCGGCGTGAAACGCGACGGATCGAGGTTCCCGATTCTGGTATACACGACGCGTGTTATCCATCACAACCGCTGCACCGGCATCCGGGGAATCCTTGTTGATATAACTGAGCGGAAAAAGGCCGAACATGCCATGCAGCAGGCACTCTCAAAACTGGGCCTGCTCAACAATATCACCCGGCATGATATCATCAACAAGCTGACTGCCCTTAACGCGTATCTCGGCCTTGCCGGTGAGGTAGTGACCGATAATAAAAAGACCCTCGAATATATTGAACGGTGCACCAGCATTGTTGCGACCATCAACAAACATGTTGAGTTCATGCGCGATTATCAGGAGATCGGCATCCAGTCTTCCATCTGGCTGGACCCGACTGTAACCATCCGACATGTGTTGGAGTCCTGTTATTGTCCGGGTATCACTGTAAAGGATGCGGATCCGGGCTGGGAGATCTTTACCGATCCTCTCTTCGAGAAGGTGATTTACAACCTGATTGAAAATGCCATCCGCCATGGCGAACACGTGACGACAATCACGTTCATTATCCGGGAGGAAGACGACGGGCTCCATGTTGTCTATGATGATGATGGTGCTGGCATTCCGGAAGAATCCAAGGATCATCTGTTCGAGAAAGCTTATGGGAAAAACACCGGCCTTGGTCTCTTCCTCGCCCGCGAGATTCTTGGCATTACCGATATCACCATTCGGGAGACCGGCGTTTTCGGGAAGGGAGCACGGTTTGAGATTACTGTGCCAAAAGGAACCTACCGGAAATCCTCGTAGATACCCGAATCCGCCGGATCACACTCTGTATCCATCCCCCTGTTGATGGCCCGTGACCTGCACAGCGGGATGCGCCCAATCCGGTTTCCCATTTCCCGACATGAACGTGATATGGGTATGGTCGGAACGTCACCAGGACAGCGGTCTGGGATACATCAGGGATCGACGGGGCAGAATGGCGTGTCGTGGTCACCTGCGAGGAACGCATCGCACCGTGAACATACGAGGACACGTTTTTTCATGAAACTGTGCCGTTTGGGATAACCTTCACATCTATCCCCCGCTGCACCGCCACTGCGGCAACCGGATTTCCCCGTCCATAACCGATCAAATAAAAACCTCACGAATCCACTGGTTCATACACAGGAATACGGGGGGAAAATATGTGGGAATCGATAAGTTTTATGTTTGCGATAATTCTCATTGTCATTATTGTCAATGCTGGTATCCTGGGTCTCGTCTATGCTATTGTTAAACGCATCCAGAACCGTGCTGTGCAGATCATTATCCCGGTCATGGTCATGCTGGCGGGCTATCTTATCATGATGGATGCAACTCCGGCAAACCTGATCATCGGGACATATTTTTTTGTCGTACCCATGGCCGTACTTATCCCGACCCACCTCAATTACATCCCTGCCGATTCCACTACCGGTTTTACCCGGATCTTTCTCTGTGATTTCTTTCTTTCCATCATAGCGGTAACCGCACTGGGGTACGTCATCTCCTCCCAGTACCTGAACACAATCCAGTACTATCAGAATCTGACCCTCTCCAATGGCATGACCTATGCCTGTATTATCATCTTCGATATCGTGCTTGCGATTATCCTTTTCGGGATCATGGACCGTAAAAGAAGCAGATATCCAGTACGTGCCGGGAAGACTGGTGGGGAGTGACTCCTTGTGCACAATCCCCGGGTCCCGCCCCGTATCCGATCCAGTTCCGGTTTCCCCATACCCGGAAAAATCCACACCGATCATTCCTGCAGAAATTATCGCTGTGGTTAATCATGCAGAACCGGAACCAGAGATGTTTAAGAGAAATCATACACCATACGTAGACATGAAACCGGGTTTCTCTCTCGTCATCCTATCAGCTGTTCTCGCGCTGCTGCTCATTGCTGCCGGCTGTACCCAGCCGTTATCCACAACCGTACCATCAACCCCGGCAATGATCGGTGCTGTCAATATGACAACCAATGAGACGCTGGTCGCTTTTGTCAACGAAGCTGTTGCCTATGCTCATACTCATGGCAGGGAAGCAGCGCTTGCAGAATTCTCCAACCCGACGGGATCGTTTGTCCGTGGCGAGCTGTATATCTATGCCTATGATTTCAACAGCACGACTATTGCGCATCCGGTCAGCCCGGAAAAGATCGGTGTGAACCGGCTGTACGAACCCGATGCATTTGGCAACCTCTATTCCCAGGGGATTATTGATGTGGCAAAGAGCGGCTCCGGGTATGTCTGGTTGTATTACAAGAACCCGGTGCACAACAATGCAATCGAGAAGAAACTCGGGTACGTGGCTAACGTGGATGACGACTGGTGGCTTGGCTCCGGCGTCTATTATGGCCCAGTTGATCCGTCGGTTGCATCTTCTTCAGATGCACCATCGACCACGCAGGAGATCAGGGACTTTGTAGATTCTGCTGCAGCCTATGCCGGGATGTATGGAAAGGATACAGCCCTTGCAACGTTCAGCAACACCTCCGGACCATTTACAAATGGCGATCTCTACATCTATGCCCTTGATTATTCAGGTGCCGCACTAGCCCTGCCCTACCAGCCACAACTGGTTGATACCAACTTCTTTAACCTTCAGGACGCCTCCGGCAGGTATTATACCCGGACAGAAATCCAGCTTGCAGAAGAGGGTGGCGGGTATCTCCTGTTCCAGTACCCGGACCCGGCCCGGAATTATACTGTGAGATACAAGATCAGCTACGTGCGTCCGGTCGATGACACATACTGGGTAGGGGCCGGCATCTACACAAGTGAGGACAAGCTCGTCGACCAGGAACACCGGCAGTTTGTTGCGGATGCAAAGTCCTATGCGACAACCCATGGAAAAGATAAGGCGCTGGCCGAATTCAATAACCCCGACGGCTTGTTTACAAGGGACGATCTCTACATCTTTGCCGACGATTACAACGGCACTGTGCTTGCATGGCCGTACCGCCCCGATCAGGTTGGCATAAACCGGTTCAATGCAACCGATGCCATGGGGACACACCAAATCCAGGCGATTTTAAATACAGCCCGTACCGGGAACGGGATGGTTGATTATTACACGGTGAACCCGGCAACAAACACTACCCAGCTCAAGATCAGTTACGTGACGGATGTTGACGGGACCTGGGTGCTGGGTGCTGGCCGGTATATAGAACCAGACACGGTCAACCTGCGGGGATAATCCCCCCATGCCCGGGAAGAATTTCCCGTAACAGGCAACACTTTTTTTGGTTCTTCTCCAGATTTAGGATGAAGTAAAATTTAGAAGAAGAGTATTTTGAACTCCGTTTGCAAAATTCATTTGCCCAATGAAACGCAAACGGAGTAAATACGAAACCGTATTCAAGAACCTGTT